>DATKAO010000109.1 GCA_035498015.1 Myxococcota bacterium | reverse complement strand
ATTCTGAGCTGGGATCCCAGATCTACGTTGATGAGCGTGTGAGGTTCATATGATCAGAAGTTCGGGAGCTGTTGGCAGCGATGCAAATTTCTGCCTGGGCTCGGTGCGCGCGGTGCAACGCCTAGATTCCCAAAAGTCCAGGGCCGAGGGCCCACGGTGGACCACATTGGGATGTTCAACAGCCCGATGGAACACATACGAACGTCTGTCCGGGTCGGAAGGTGAGATAGTGATCCTGTGAAGAACGTGCAAGTCATCGACGATGCCAGGAACTGTTCCTACGATATTTTTTCCGCGACGGACGAGGACTTCTACGCGTTGTTTCCTGCTCAGGGTCAAGACATCGAGTTCATCGACGACTTCATCGAACGCGTCGGCGATCCTAGGGCAAAGGATATCTGCGACCGCCTTTGGTCGGTCAGAGCGGATAAGAAGGGGGTCACCGGAATACAAGGAACGCTGTTCTACGGGCTCGAATACAAGAAGAAGTACTACCCGACCAAGCGGGAGCGGGAGATGGTGGTTTCCCTCGAGTGAGGTGATTGGCCCAGCACGCGGTTATCACCATCCGCCGTCTGCGGTCGTGATAGAGAACCGACCGCCTCTCGGCGGCACCATTCGGACCTGCGACTGATAGCGAGAGTACCTCTCGACAGTCTCGAGGGAGCGCAGCAAGCAATCCTCGACGCTTCGGTAACGCTCCGGATCGTCCGGCCGGAAGGAGCGGCTCAAGAGCCCGTACCCTTGATGAGGCTCGGAACCATGTCGGGACACGCTGAGCCGCTAGCTGCACCGGCCAAGCAAGAAGGTCGTGTTGAGACTTATTCGCTTGGTGAGCGGAGAGACATCCAGAGAAGAGATCGCCGAGTGGGCTAAAGACTGGCGCTAAACCGAACCACTACACCGTAGTCTTACCTGATCCGGTTAGCGACGAAGATGCAGCAAGGTTCAACGCTCTCTTCCGATAGTTTGAGCGAGATCAAGCCCATCGAGTGGTACGACGGCGCTGTCAGCGCAGTTGGTACCTTCAGAGCGAGCGGTGAGCGATTTTATGCAGCTATGCTCGCGTGGAGCCCCGAATCGGATGAACGCGTGTACGCAGTGGTTCCAATTTCTCAGGATCGTGCCGATCGCATTTTGCCGCTTCTAGCCAGTACACCAATTCACGAGCGCAACGATCAGGATCGCTGGAACGCGATTCAGTCGGAGATCGAGCAAGTGAGCCGCGAAAGTCGCGGCGCAGTGTGGGTCGTTCGATGCAGGGTCCTCGGTGAGCCGCTGTTGGGAAGCATCAAGACCAGTATTGATGAATTCGGGATCCGGAGCGAACTCAATCGCGACTTTCTTGAGCGACTTGAGGACGAGCGCACCGAAGACTGGCTGTCGTTGGTACCGTTGAACGAACACGGTGTGCCAAGGCGATAGGCATCGCAGAAGAAGGGTGCTGGGGGCGGAGGTTCTGAGGAAGGGCGCGTCCGTCGTTGCTCATTGAAGAGTTCACCGCGAACTCACCACGCCGTCCAGCCCCCATCGACAGTCACCACAGCCCCCGTCACATAGCTCGTCTTCGGCGAGGCCAGGAATAGCACCGCGGTATCGATCTCCTCGACCCGGCCGAGTCTCCCGAGCGGCGTGAACTGGTGGATGATCGCGGCTTGGTCGGGCGGGACGTCGCCGGTGCGCGGGTCGGTGGTCATCTCGGTCGGGAAGTAGGACGGCGCGAGCGCGTTCACGTAGATGCCGAACTTGCCCCACTCGATCGCGAGGTGGCGCGTCAGGTTGTTGAGCGCGCCCTTGGTGGCGGCGTAGCCCACGGAGCGGTGCACGGGGTTTGCGCCGAAGCCGATCACCGACGAGAGCTGGATGATGCGGCCGCCGCGGCCGCGCTCGATCCAGCGCTGCGCGACGAGCTGCGAGCCCTCCCACACCGCGGTCAGGTTCAGCGCGACGGCGGAGTCCCACTTCGCGCGCGTGTGCTTCTCGGCGCGGCCCAGGGGGGCGATGCCGGCGCCGTTCACCAGGATGTCGATGGGGCCGAGCTCGGTCTCTACGCGGTCGATCGCGGCGCGCAGCTCGTCGGTCACGGTCACGTCGGCGGGCGCCACACAAGCGCGCACGCCCTTTTGCTCGAGCTCCTTGGCGAGTGACTCGAGCCGCTCCTTGCGACGCGCCACCAGGCCGACGTTCGCGCCGGCCTTGGCGAGCGCGCGCGCGACCTGGGCCGAGAGACCGCTCGAGGCGCCGGTGACCAGGGCCACCTGGCCGCGCAGCGAGAACAGGTCTTCCAGCTCGCTCATGGCGTGAGCACCACCTTGAGCGCGTTCTCCTTGTGACCCGCGAAGATCTCGTAGCCGTGCGAGCCCTCGGAGAGCGGCAGCCGGTGACTGATGATCACGGTCGGGTCCAGCCGCCCCTGCTCGATCAGCGGCATGAGCTTGGGGATGAAGACCTGTGGGTTCACCAGGCCCGTGCGCAGGGCGATGTTCTTCATGAACAGCAGGAACCAGGGCAGGGTGGCAGTGGGCGAGGTCAGCACGCCGATCACCGCCACGCGGCCGCCGGGGCGAGTCACCATGGCGGCCTGGGTGATCAGGTCCTCGCGGCCCACGGCTTCGATTGACGCGTCGGCGCCCACGCCGTGCGTGAGCTCGAGCACGCGCTCGCCCAGGTTCGTGCGCGCCGGGTTCACGGCGTCGCAGCCGAGCTGGCGCGCGCGCTCGAGGCGGCCTTCGTCCAGGTCGACCGCGATCACACGCGCGGCGCCGCGCAACAGACAGCTCATCTGTGCGAACGTGCCCACCGGGCCGCAGCCGAACACCACCACGGTGTCGCCGGGACTCACTTCGGCGAACTCGGCGCCCATGTAGCCCGTGGGCAGGATGTCGGTCAGGAACAGCGCCTGCTCGTCGGGCATGTCGGCGGGCACGTGAAACAGGTTGGTGTCGGCGAAGGGCACGCGCACCGCCTCGGCCTGGCCACCCGGCAGCCCTTGCGAGAACCCGAACACTCCCCCCGCGCCGCCGCCGCCGGTCATGACCTTGCAGCCGCTGAACACGTTCCGCGCGCACAGCTCGCACGTGCCGCAGCCGACCGTGCACGAGGTGAGCACCCGGTCGCCCTTCTTCACGCCGGTCACCGCGCTGCCGACCTCCTCCACGATGCCCATGAACTCGTGACCCACCGCGAAGCCCCCCGACGCGCCGATGCCGTCGGGCAGGCCGCCGTGCCACAGGTGCAGGTCCGAGCCGCAAATGGCCGTGCGGGTGATGCGCACGATCGCGTCGGCCGGGCCCTGGAGCCTGGGGTCGGGGATCGACTCGTAACGGAAATCGTGCTTGCCGTGATAGACGATGGCCTTCATGACCCTCCCGCTGGGCGCAACCGCGCTTGCGGGGCCATTGTCCCCGGAAGCCCTCTGCGATTTCCAGCAGCGCCTGCAAGCGACGGAGGCGCTAGTCTCCCGCGCGTGAGCGCGGAGCCGAACGAACCCGCACCGGTGACTCGCGAGGGCGTGCTGCGCCAGCTCGCGCAGCTGGGCTGGAGCACGCTGGTTCCGGTCTCCATCTGGCGCAGCGACCGCCCGTGGAACATCCGCAGCGTGCAGTGGTTCTTGTTCTTCACGCTGTTCCCGCTGTTCCTCGTGGGCTGGACGAGCCTCGCGCACCCGCACTTTCGCGGCGTGGCCTACCTGTTCGCGATCTACTTCGCGACCACCTGGGGGCTGGTGATCTGGCTGTTCGTGCGGCCCGAGCGCATCGGCATCCTCGACATCGTGCGCGTGTCGCTCTTCACGTCGATCACGGGCGTGTTCGTGGTGTATCTGCTCGGGCAGCTGCCCATCCTGAGTCAGCTCAACGACGCGTCGCACGCCAGCAACTTCCTGCGGCGCGCGGTCGGGTACCTGTTCGGCGTGGGGCTCTCGGAAGAGCTCGTGAAGGCGATCCCGCTGTTCTGGATCTTCATCCGCAACCGCGAGCCGGGGACGGTACGGGAGATCACCTATCTCGGGTGTGTCTCGGGCTTCGCGTTCGGAGTCTCCGAAGCGGTGTACTTCTCGCTGAACTACGCGCAGACCGTGGCGATGGGCCGCATGCCGCTGGGCGTGTACATGGTGGTGCAGCTCTCGCGGCTGATCACGCTGCCCTTGCTGCACGCGGTCTTCGCGGGCATCGCGGGCCAGTTCATCGCGCTCGGCGTCGAGACGCCGGCGCGGCGCCGGGCGCTGATCGTGGCCGGGATCGCGATCGCGGCCTTCCTGCACGGCACGTACGACCTGTTCGGCACGATCGGCCTCGAGTTCCCGATCGCCGTGGGCTCGGTCATGCTGTTCATCGCCTACGTGCGCTCGATCGAGGCCATGCGCCTGGCCGTGCGCCGCTCCTGAGTCAGCGGCCGGAGTACTTCGGCTCGCGCTTCTCGAGGAAGGCGCGCACGCCTTCCTTGTGGTCCTCGGTCTGGAAGAGCGTGGCGAGGGTCTGACTCACCCAGCTACCGAGCTCGTGGGGATCGGCGAGCTGCGCGCGGCGCAGGCCTTCCTTCATGTAGCGCAGGGCGAGCGGCGGGTTCGCCGCGATCTTGCCCGCCAGCGCGCGCGTGGTCGGCACGAGTGACTCGTGCGGTACCACCTGCGACACCAGGCCGATGCGCTCGGCCTCCTTGGCGTCGATCACGTCGCCGGTGAAGAGCAGCTCGGCGGCCTTCGAGGGGCCCACGATGCGCGGCAGGCGGTAGAGCCCCCCGATGTCGGACACGAGCCCGCGCTTGATGAACAGCTCGCCGAACTTCGCGCGCTCGGACGCGATGCGGATGTCGCAGAACAGGGTCAGGTCCATGCCCCAGCCGACCGCCGGGCCGTTCACCGCCGCGATCACCGGCCGGTCGCACTCCAGGATGGTGATGGCCGCGGGCGTGGCGCGCGGCCGCACCTGCCGCAGGCTGGCCACGGTGGTCTCGCGCGCGGGGCCGGCCATGATCTCCTTCACGTCGTCGCCGCTGCAGAAGGCGGGATCGGTACCCGTGAGCAGCACGCAGCGCACCTCGGGGTCACTCTGCGCCGTGCGGACCGCGGCCTCGAGCTGCCGGTAGGCTTCGGGGTTCAGCGCGTTGCGGCTCTCCGGGCGCGAGATCGTCACCTCGGCCACGTGGTCCCGTCGTTCGAAGCGCACCAGCTCTGCAGACACCGCGGACTCCCTCGCCTGTTTCCCGCAAGTCTACACAGGTCGCCGCCGATGCGCGGACGGGAGCGACATGAACGCATTCACGGCCCTTCAGCTCGTCGACCTGTGCGCGTTGCTCGTGTGCGCCACGGTGATCGTGGCGCGCGACCCCGGCGACCGCGGCAACCGCTCCGCGGCCATGCTCTTGTACAGCGGCGCGATCTGGGCCAGCTGCCAGCTGTTGTGGACCACGACCGACTCCCCCGAGCGCGCGCTCGGACTCTTGCGGCTGTCGTCGTTGGGCTGGGCGGCGCTCGGCCCGCTGTCGGCGCGCTTCATCCTCGATGTGACTCGCGCGCCCGCGCCCACGCTGCGGCGCGCGCTGCCGTTCTTCTTCGCCGGCAGCGGAGCGGTGGTGGTGGCGGACTTGCTCACGCCCTGGATCCACACCGGTGCCGTGCGCATGTCGTGGGGCTGGGGCTACCGCTTCGGCTGGCTGTATCCCGCGAGCTTCGCGCTCAACGTGAGCGCCTTCGTGTGGGCGCTCGTGATTGCCACGCGCGCCTACCGCGCGAGCCGGCTCGGCAGCGAGCGCCGCCAGGGGCTGTGGCTCGGCGCGGGTACGGCACAGCTCTTGTTCGTGGGCGGTACCTCGGACGGCCTCCTGCCCTGGCTCGGCCATCCCGTGCCGCAGGTCGCGACCACGTCCTATGCCGCCATGGGCGTCTTGTTCGCCTGGAGTCTCTCGCGCTTCGGCTACTCGATCCTCTCACCCGGCACGTTCGCGGCGCAGATCACCGAGACCATGAGCGAGGGCCTGGCGCTGGTGCGGCTCGACGGCAGCATCCGCTCGGCCAACGCGGGGCTCGTGCGCATGCTCGGCCTGCCGCTCGAACAGGTCGAGTCACGGCGCATCGGCGAGATCCTGTCCCTCGCGCTCGCCAGCCCGCCGGTCGAGGTCGAAGAGACGCGTGCCTGGCTCTACGGACCCGGCGAGCAGCGCGTGCCCGTGTCGGTGAGCGCTCGACTTCTGCGCGACCGGCGCGGGGTCGAGACGGGCCTGGCCGTGGTGGTGCGAGACATGCGCGAGATCGAGGCGCTGCAGCGCCGGCTCGTGCTGTCGGCCCGCATGGCCGCGGTCGGTCAGCTGGCCGCGGGCGTGGCGCACGAGGTCAACAACCCGACCGCGTACGTGCGCTCGAACATGCTGCTGTTGCGCGAGTACTGGGGCAACGCAGCCGACCTCCTGATCGGGCGCGGCGAGGACGACGAGAAGACCCGGCTGTTCGCCGACGGCGCCGAGCTGATCGACGAGTCACTGGAGGGCATCGAGCGCATCACCTCGATCGTGCAGCAGATCGGCCGCTTCACGCGCGCCGACGAGGGCGCGCGCGAGACCGCCGAGCTCGAGCTGATACTCGACTCCGCGCTGCGCATGGCCCGGCCGCGCCTGCGCGACGGCATCGCGCTCGAACGCGCGTCGGGGCCGCTGCCGCCCTTGGAGTGCGCGCCGCGCGAGCTCGAGCAGGTGTTCCTGAACCTGCTCTTGAACGCAGCGGACGCGAGCGCGGGCGGCGGCACGATCCGCATCACCACCGCCCGCGAGGGTGACCGCGCGCGCATCGACGTCGCCGACGAGGGCGCGGGCATCGCGCGCGAGCACCTGCCGCGGGTGTTCGATCCGTTCTTCACCACCAAGCCGGTGGGTGAGGGGACGGGCCTCGGCCTCTCGATCTGCTACGAGATCGTCGAGAGACACGGGGGCGAGATCGAGGTCAGCTCCGAGCTCGGCCGAGGCACCGTCTTCACCGTCCGGCTGCCGCTCACTCCTAGAACTTGAGCATCAAGTCGGTCTGCAGCCGCAGGCGGTTGGCTTGTGAGTCGGTCGCGGTCGAGATGTTGAACGGGCCGCCGCCGACACCGCTCTGCGTGGTCTTGATCGGCGACTCGTCCCACAGCCACAGCCGCACCTCCGTGTTCGCGAAGATCTCACGCGACGCGTAGAGCGCCCAGCCCTCGCGGTTGGTGAGTCCGTCGAACATGTCGCTGTCGGTGTAGAGCGAGGGCACCGCGTTGGCCTCGACGTGCTGCCAGGCCACGCCGACGCGCACCCAGCGCTTCATGTCGCCGGCCTCGACGCCGTAGCCGTAAGCCGTGTCGTTCGCGCCGATCCGGACGCCGCTCACGACCGCGCCGTCGGCCGCCAGGTTCTGCATCCACGAGCCCCAGAAGGTGACTGGCCACTCCTGCACGCCGCCCCAGGTCACGTAGCCGCTCGACTCCATGATGTGCATGTCGGGATTGAAGCCGTTGGGCAGGTTGCCCTTCGCGCGGGCGCGGTCGAAGTAGCCGGTATGAGTGGCCGAGGTCGAGTCGTTGCCCAGGAACTGCCAGTCGTAGTAGCTGGCGCGCGCGCCGATCTCGAACGCCTCGGGCAGCTTGTAAGAGCCGCCGAACTGGTACGCGAACACGCGCGGGTCGACCTGACTCGCGTTCTGCAGCTCCACGTAGTAGCCGAAGTTCCCCCACAGCTTCGCCTTCTCGTTCACGGCCCAGGTCGACGAGATCTGCACGCCTTCGGGCGAGATGTCGTCGTCCCACAGCATCTTGTCGAGCCCGTTCTTCCAGATGAACGGGTTGGCCATCTTGCCGCCCGTGACGGTGGTGGTGAGTCCGATGCCCGGGTCGGGCAACGTGAACTGCGCGTACAGCCGATCGAAGAAGATCGGGTCGTAGCTGAAGTCCGAGGTCTCGCCCGCGCTCAGGTTCGTGCTGCGGTTGACGCCGTCGCCGGTGTTGCTGGCCGATGCCAGCCGCACGCCCACCAGCGCCCAATCGTTGACCTGCTTGGTGAAGCCGAAGCGCGCGCGGTAGCGGAAGCGGTTGTTGTCGTTCGCCTCGGTGCCCTGCAGCCCGTGGTTGTACCAGTACTGCTCGTCGCGCAGCCGCACGTCGCCGCTGAAGATGAAGCCGTCGAGCAGGCCCGGGGCCTGAGACACGGCCGGCGTCGGCTTGGCGTTCTCTTTGACTTCGCTCTGCGCTTGCTTGGCGAGTATCTCGTCGCCCGTGGCCTGATCGATCAGCCCCTTCTCGCGCAGCACGGCGACGATCTGCTCGACCGCCGATGCGTCGTCGCCGCGCGCGGCGCCGGCCCAGAACGTTCCCATGGACAGCACGGCCGCGCAGAACAGCGCGCGCACCGAACCCCTCGATCCCAGCATCGGAGAGCCCCCTCAGTTGGTTGTGGGCGTCGATGCTACGAGGCGGTCAGTGAGGTTCGGTGGCGTATCTGTGACGGTCGAGTGAAGAGCGGCTTCAAACCGCCGGGTCAGCGGCGGGCAGGCTGAAGCTGAAGGTCGAGCCCTCGCCCGGCGTGCTCTCCACCCACACCTCGCCGCCGCTCGCCTGGGCCAGGTGTTTCACGATCGCGAGTCCCAGGCCCGTTCCGCCCTGCTCGCGCGCGCGGCCGCGGTCCACGCGGTAGAAGCGCTCGAAGATGCGCGCGGAATCGGCGTCGGAGATGCCCGGGCCGCGGTCGGCCACGTCGACCCGCACCGAGCCGTCCTCGGAGGTGACTCGCACGTCGATGCGCTTGCCGGAGTCGGCGTACTTGAGCGCGTTGTCGAGCAGGTTCTGCAGGATCTGCTCGACCGCGCGCCGGTCGGCGAAGGCGCGCGGTGCGCCGGCGCCGTGCACGCGCACGTCGAAGCCCCGCTCGCGGATGCGCGGCGCGAGCTCCTCGCACAGCCGCGTCGCGAGCGCCGCCACGTCGAGCGGCGCGGGCTCGAGCTTGGTCGCACCGGACTCCAGGCGCGACAGCTCGAGCAGGTCCTCGACCAGCCGCGACAGGCGCTCGGAGTGACTCAGGATGATGCCGAGATACTTCCGGCTCTCCTCCGGCGGAAGCGCCTGCCCGAGCAGCGTTTCGGCGAAGCCACGGATCGCCGTGAGCGGCGTCTTGATCTCGTGCGAGGCGTTGGCCACGAAGTCGCGGCGCACGGTCTCGAGCCGCCGCACCTCGGTCATGTCGTGAAACACGGCCACGGCGCCCTTCGCGCCCGCGATCGAGAAGCTCGCCGAATGCACCGCCAGCACGCGCCGGTCGCCGCCCGAGAGCGACAGCTCGCGGCGCACCGGGCCGCGGCTCGCCAGCGCCTCCACCAGGAGGTCGTGCACGTCGGCCGAGCGGATCGCCTCGAGCGGCCGGCGGCCCTCGAGCTCGCCGCGAGTCGCGAGCAGCTCGCGCACGCGCGGGTTGGCCAGCAGGATGTGCAGCTCGTGGTCGACCACCAGCACCCCCTCGACCATGACCCGCAGCACCGTCTCGAGCCGGTCGCGCTCGGCCGAGATCTCGCCGTGTGACTGCTCGAGATCGCCCGCCATGCGGTCGATCGCGCGCGCGACCTGGCCGAGCTCGTCGTGCGAGCGCCAGCGCACGCGCGCGCCGAGGTCGCCGCCCGAGATCTGCACCAGCGCCGCGTGGATCGCCCGCAGCGGCTCCACCAGCGCGCGCGACAGCAGGAACGACAGCACGAGTGCCGCGCTCACCGCGAGCAGGCCGCCGATCAAGAGTGAGCGCCGCATCGCGGCAACCGCCGCCTCGACGCCTGCCAGGTCCGCGGCCACGCGCACCACGCCCGGCTCGCCGGGGCCGCGCGGCAATGCCAGGTAGAGATAGGGCTTGCCGACCGTCTCACTGCGCCGCGAAGCGACGCCGAGCTGGCCGGTGAGCGCCTGGGCGATCTCGGGCCGCCCGGCGTGGTTGGCGACCTTCGACAGCTCGTCGGCGCGCAGCTCGGAGTCGGCCACCACGGTGCCGTCGGGGGCGATGAACGTGACTCGCGCGCCCGCGGCCGCTGCGGCGCGGGCCGCCAGCGCCGTCAGCTCGGCGGCACCGCTGCCGGGCGCGAACACGGCACCGTGACACAGCTCGTCGACCAGCCGCGCCGACGCCTCGAGCCCGTGCTCGACCCGCGCCAGCTCGCGCGCGCGCAGGCTGCGCTCGACCAGCGCTCCGAACAGGAGCGAGATGGCGATGGCCAGCCCGGCCAACGCCGCTGCGAGCCTGACCTGGATCTTCGGCATGCCTCCGTCCGCGGGGCTACTCCGCGAAACGGTAGCCGACGCCGCGCACAGTCTCGATCAAATCTCCGGCCACGCCCAACTTTTCTCGCAGGCGCTTCAGGTGGGTGTCGATGGTCCGGGAGGTGACCGTGATGTCCGAGCCCCAGACCTCGTCGAGCAGCCGCTCGCGGGTCATGACCCGGCCGGGGCGGCCCATCAAGGCCACCAGCAGCTGGAACTCCTTGGCGGTGAGCGTGATCTCCCGCCCGCTGACGCTCGCGCGGTGTGAGTCGGGGTCGACGCGCAGCTCGCCGTGCTCGAATACGCGCGCGTCCTCGCCCGCCGGCGCGCGGCGGCGCAGCACGGCGCGCACACGCAGCGCGAGCTCGCGCGGGCTGAAGGGCTTGGTCACGTAGTCGTCGGCGCCGAGCTCGAGCCCCACCACGCGGTCGATCTCTTCGGACTTGGCCGTGAGCATGATGATCGGGAGCCCGGTGAGCCGCTGGTCGGCGCGCACGCGCGCGCACAGCTCGGTGCCCGAGATGTCGGGCAGCATGAGGTCGAGGACCATCACGTCGGGCGGCGCGCGGCGCAGCGCGGCCAGGGCGTCGGTGCCCGAGGCCGCGGTCTCGACCGCGTAGCCCGAGCTGGCCAGGTTCACGCGCACGAGCTCCAAGAGATCCGGCTCGTCGTCGACCACCAGCACGCGTGCGCTCATCTCATCGCTCCCGTGCGTATCTCGCCAGCTTCTCGGCGTGCTTCACGTTGCGTGCCTCCGCGACCAGGATGACCTCTTCGGCCACGTTGGTGGCGTGATCGCCGATGCGCTCGAGACTCTCTGCGATGAAGATCACGTCGACCGCCTGGGCCGAGGTCGTGGAGTCGCGCTCGATGCGCTCGATCAGGTCGCGCACCAGGTTGTCCTGCAGCCGGTCGAGCCGGTCGTCGCCGTCGAGCACGGCCTGCGCGCCCACCACGTTCAGGTCCTGGAAGGCGTCGAGCGCCGCGGCCAGCTGCCCGCGCGCCTCGCGCTCGAGCGGCTCGAGCCGCATCGGCAGGTCGGTGCGCGGCCGCTCGGCCAGGCGCGCGCCGCTGCGCGCGATGTTGCGCGAGATGTCACCGACCCGCTCGAGGTCGGTGGCCATGGTCTTGATCGCGATCACCTGGCGCAGGTCCTCGGCGACCGGCTGCTGCAGCGCGAGCGCACGCAGCACCGCGTCGTCGATCTCGATGTCGAGCTTGTCGAGCTCCAGGTCGTCGCGCTGCACCTCGGCGGCGAGCCGGGCGTCGCGCTCGTGGACCACGCGCACCGCCTTGGCGAAGATCGCCTCGGCGAGAGCGCCCATGCGCAGCACCAGCTCGCGCAGCCCCTCGATCGTGGCTTCGGCCTTACCGGTCATGCCTGCGGGCAGAATAGCCTCGCCGCCCCGATCCCGCGTGTCATTTCAGTGACGCCGAGCGTGCGATTCCGCGAAGACGATTCGTCACGGAAACGTCACGGACGCGACGTTCCGGCGACACTGCCGGCCACGAGTCTTGCGCCAACCCACTGAAAAGCGAGGCTGGAATGCTGCGGGGAAGACTGGCTCTCGTGTTCGCTCTCGGCTGGTGTGTCCTCCGGGCGGAGGGTGCGCAGGCCGCCGAGGCGCAGGTAGAAGCGAAGATCGCCGCCTATCAGAAGGTGAGCGGCATCGCGGGGAATCTGTCTGCGATCGGCTCCGACACGCTCAACAACGTGATGAGCACCTGGGCGGAGGGCTTCCGCAAGGAGTACCCGAGCGTGCAGGTGCAGGTCGAGGGCAAGGGCTCCTCGACCGCGCCCCCGGCACTGATCGCGGGCACGGCGCAGCTCGCGCCCATGAGCCGCGAGATGAAGGCCGACGAGCTCGACGCCTTCGAGAAGAAGTTCGGCTACCCGCCGACACAGATCCGTGTCGCGATCGACGCGCTCGCGGTCTACGTGCACAAGGACAACCCGCTCGACAAGGCCACGCTCGCCCAGGTCGACGCGGTGTTCTCGAAGTCCCGCCGCTGCGGCAACCCGGCCTCGATCGAGAACTGGGGTGATCTGGGCGTGAAGGGCGGCCTCGCGAGTCAGCCGATCCGGCTCTACGGCCGCAACTCGGCCTCGGGCACCTACGGCTACTTCAAGGAAGTGGCGCTGTGCGGCGGCGACTACCGCGACACGGTGAAGGAGCAGCCCGGCTCGTCGGCGGTCGTGCAGGGAGTCACCGAGGACAAGCAGGCCATGGGCTACAGCGGCATCGGCTACAAGACCGCGGGCGTGAAGACACTCTCGCTGGCCAAGGACGCCAACAGCCCGTACTCGACGACCGAGCCCGAAGAGGTGTACGCGGGCAAGTATCCGCTCGCGCGCTTCCTCTACGTGTACGTGAACCGCCCGCCCGGCAAGGCGCTCGATCCGCTCACGCTCGAGTTCATGCGCTTCGCGCTGTCCCACGACGGACAGGAAGACGTGAAGAAGGAAGGATACTTGCCGCTCAAGGCCGCCACCGTGGAGCAGGAGCTCGCGAAGCTCCGCTAGCCATGGAGCCCGCGCTTCGTCTCGATCCGGAGCCACCGCCGCGGGCCCCTCCGCCGGCCCCAGGGGTGACTTCGCGCCGGCGGCTGTGGCTCGATCGGGCCGCAGCCGTCGTCGTGCGTGCGGGGGGCATCCTGGTGGTCGCGAGCCTGATCGCGATCCTGGTGTTTCTCGTGCTCGAGACGGCGCCGCTGCTGCGCTCGGCCAGCGTTTCGCCGCTGGGCGCGCTGGCGACGCCGGAGCTCGCTGCGGGGGCGCTCGTGGTCGAGCCGCGCATGTCCCAGCTCGCGGCGATGGGCGGCGACGGCCACCTGCGCGTGTACTCGCTCGACGGCGGAGAGACGTCGCTCGACGTGCCGGCGGCGGCGCCCGCGCGCAGGGTCGCGCCCGCGGGTGACTCGGCGTTCGTCGCGCTGGGCGAAGATGGCCACCTGCGCGTGCAGCCCCTGGAGTGGAACGTCCGCTACGGCGAGGGCGGGCGCAGAGTGACTCCCAGCGCGGGCCCGCCCGTGGACCTGGCGCTCGACGTCCCGGGCGACCGCGTGCAGGCGTTCGCCGCGCGCGCCGGGGCGGAGCAGGTCACCGGCGCGGTTGCGCTCGACGACGGCACGCTCGCGGTCGTGCGCAAGAGCGTGAAGGTGAACGCCTTCAGCGGCGAGCGCGAGGAGAAGAGCGAGCGCTTCGCGCTCAGCGCGGCGCAGCCGCTCGCGTTCCTGGCGCTCGACCCGGACCAGCGCATGCTCTACGGCGCGGCCACGAGTCACCTCTACGCCTGGGAGCTCGGGGCGAACGGGCTCTCCGGTCCCGACGTGGCCGATGCCGGCGTGCCGGTCACTGCGCTGGGACTGCTGGTCGGCGGCCGCAGCCTGGTCGCCGGTCACCAGGACGGGACGCTCTCGGTCTGGTTCCGGCTGCGCGAGGGCCGCGCGCGCACCGAGCTGGTGCGCGCCCACCACTTCGGCTCCCAGGGCGGCGAGATTCGCGCGCTCGCGCCGTCGGGCCGCGGCCGATCGTTCCTGGCCTTGGGCAGCGACGGCAAGCTCGGGCTGTATCACTCGACCTCGGAGCGCGTGCTGTGGCGCGGTGACTCCGGCACGCCGGACGCGCGCGCGGTCGCGTTCTCGACGCGCGGCGACCGGGCGTTCCTGGCGCGCGCGGACGAAGTGCGCGCGCTGTCGGTCACGAGCCTGCATCCGGAGATCTCGCTCTCGAGCCTGTTCGGGCGCGTGTGGTACGAGGACTACCCCGAGCCCGCGTTCGTGTGGCAGTCGACCGGCGGGACCGAGGAGGCCGAGCCCAAGCTGTCACTCACTCCGCTGTGGTTCGGAACGCTGAAGGGCACGTTCTACGCGCTGTTCTTCGCCATCCCGCTGGGCGTGATGGGCGCGCTGTACACGTCGCAGGTGATGGACCCCCGGCTGCAGCGCGTGGTGAAGCCGGCGGTCGAGATCATGGCTTCCCTGCCGAGCGTGGTGCTCGGCTTTCTCGCGGGTCTGTGGCTCGCGCCCCGGCTCGAGCACGTGTTCCCGGGCTTCCTGGCCGCGGTCTGCAGCGCGCCGCTGGCCGCGCTCGCGGCGGGCGCGCTGTACGCCGCGCTTCCGGTGCGACTCACGCGCCGGCTGCCGCTGGGCACCGAAGTCGCCCTCTCGGCCGCCGTGCTGCTGACGTGCGGCTGGCTGTGCCTGCGCGCCTCGCCCGGGCTCGAGCGGCTCTTCTTCGGCGGTGACTTCTCGGCCTGGCTGCGCACGGTGACTGGCGCGACCTACGACCCGCGCAACGCGATCGTCGCCGGCGTCGCGATGGCCTTCGCGGTGATCCCGATCGTGTTCTCGATCGCCGAGGAGTCACTCTCCAACGTGCCGCGCACGCTGTCCGCCGCGTCGCTCGCGCTGGGCGCGACGCGCTGGCAGACGATCGCGCGCGTGGTGCTGCCGGCGGCCAGCCCCGGGCTGTTCGCCGCGGTGATGATCGGCTTCGGCCGCGCCGTCGGCGAGACCATGATCGTGCTGATGGCGACGGGCAACACTCCGCTCATCGACCTGTCGCCCTTCAACGGCTTCCGCTCGCTGTCTGCGAACATCGCGGTCGAAATCCCGGAGGCGCCGCAGGGCGCCACGCTCTACCGCGTGCTGTTCCTGTCGGCGCTGCTCCTGTTCGTGGTGACCTTCGCGGCCAACGGCCTGGCCGACGTCGTGCGCGAGCGCCTGCGGCGCCGCTACTCGGGGACGCAGTGACTGCCCCGGGCGGGAGCACGCGGCGAGCCCGTTTCGGGGCGGCCATGCTGTGGCTGTCGGCGGGCGCTCTGGCGGTGAGTCTTTTGCTGGTGACCGGGCTGGTGGTGCTCGTGGCCTGGAACGGGCTCGGCTACTTCTGGCAGTCGCCGCTCACCGAGTTCGAGCTCGCCGACGGCACGCGCGCGCTGGGCGAGATCGTCGAGCACCAGGGCGACGAGCTGCGCGTCCACTTCGGCAACCGCGAGCTCGGCGGCGCCGACTTCCGCTGGCTGACGCCGGCCGAGATCCGCGCGCAGAGTCGGCCGGCCGAGGCCTTGGTGCTCGAGCGCGAGGAGTGGGGGCGCTTCTACGGCTTCCCGGTCGCGATCCGCCGCGGAGACACGGCGCTCGTGGACGGGACCGCCGCGGTGATCGCCGCGCTGCCCGAGAAGCTGGGCGAGAAGCGCGCCGAGATCGAGGCCCGGCTCGAGCCGCTGCGGCGCGAGATCCGCGGCCAGAACCGCGCGATCGAGGCCGGCGCGCGCGAGGGGCGCGACGTGTCCCAGCTCCGGGCCCGCTACGAGGTCTCGGCCGCCGAGCTCGCCAAACGTGAGTCGGAAGTGATGGGCGACGTGCTGGTCATGCGCACCGCCGACGGCAGCGAGAAGCCGATCGCGCTCGCGCACGTGGTGCGCGCCGTGCAGGCCAACGCGCTGGGGCTCTCGGGCGAGCTCCGGCTCTACGTCTCGCGCCTGGGCGAGTTCCTGTTCGCCGAGCCGCGCGAGTCGAACACCGAGGGCGGCATCTTCCCGGCGATCTTCGGCACGGTGCTGCTCGTGTTGCTCACCAGCGTCGCAGTGTCTCCCCTGGGCGTGCTGACCGCGCTCTATCTGCGCGAGTATGCGCGCGAGGGCTGGCTCGTGCGCAGCGTGCGCATCGCCGTGAACAGCCTGGCGGGCGTGCCGTCGATCGTGTTCGGCGTGTTCGGCCTGGGCTTCTTCGTGTACGGCGTGGGGGGCCTCCTCGACGCGCTGTTCTTCGCCAACCGCCTGCCCACCCCGACCTTCGGCACGGGCGGCGTGCTCTGGGCGAGCCTCACGCTCGCGCTCCTCACCCTGCCGGTGGTGGTGGTCGCGACCGAGGAAGGCCTCGCGGCCGTGCCGCGCATCGTGCGCGAGGGGTCACTGGCTCTCGGCGCGACCAAGGTCGAGACACTCTGGCGCGTGGTGCTGCCCGCCGCGCTACCGGGCGCACTCACCGGGCTGATCCTGGCCATGGCGCGCGCCGCAGGCGAGGTCGCGCCGCTCATGATCGTGGGCATGGTGAAGCTCGCGCCCAGCCTGCCGCTCGACGGCGAGTTTCCCTACGTTCATCTGGAGCGGAAGTTCATGCACCTGGGCTTCCACATCTACGACGTGGGCTTCCAGAGCCCCAACGTGGAGGCCGTGCGGCCGCTGGTGTTCGCGACGGCCCTCTTGCTGATCCTCGTGGTGCTGTGCACCAATCTGACCGCGATCCTCGTTCGCAATCACTTGCGTCGAAAGTACGCCGGGAGCGGAGTGTAAGTCGTGCAACCGGCGCGGAGTCCAGACCTGGCCAGGTTACCCGAGTTCGAGAAGGCGGCTTTGCGCGTGCGCGGCCTGTCACTCTGGTACGGAGAGACACAGGCGCTGCACGACATCGAGCTCGAGGTCCCCGAGCGCAAGATCACCGCGCTGATCGGGCCGTCGGGCTGCGGAAAGTCGACGCTCCTGCGCTCGATCAACCGCATGAACGACCTGGTCGACGGCGTGCGGATCTCGGGCGAGATCCTGTTCCACGGCGCGAACATCTTCGCGCCCGAGGTCGACGTCTTCGCGCTGCGCCGGCGCATCGGCATGGTGTTCCAGAAGTCGAACCCGTTCCCGAAGTCGATCTACGAGAACGTGGCCTACGGCTCGCGCATCCACGGCCTGCGCCAGCGCTCGGCGCTGGATGAGATCGTCGAGAAGAGCCTGGTGCGCGCCGGCCTGTTCGAGGAGGTCAAGGACCGCCTCCACGAGAGTGCGCTCGGTCTCTCGGGCGGCCAGCAGCAGCGGCTGTGCATCGCGCGCGCGATCGCCGTCGAGCCCGAGGTCGTGCTGCTCGACGAGCCCTGCTCCGCGTTGGACCCGATCGCGACCCAGAAGATCGAGGAGCTGATGCAGGAGCTGAAGGAGCGCTACACGATCGTGATCGTGACGCACAACATGCAGCAGGCCGCGCGCGCCTCGGACTACACGGCCTTCATGTATCTCGGGTCACTGGTCGAGTTCGGCGAGACGGGCGAGATCTTCGTGAAGCCGCGCGTGCGCGCAACCGAAGACTACATCCGCGGCCGCTTCGGCTGAGCGCGATCAGCGAGCTACGCGCTGCGCTCGCGCACCGTCAGCACCGGGATCTCGGCGCCGCGCACCACGTGCTCGGCCACGCTACCCAGGAGCAGGTGCTTCAAGCCGCGCCGGCCGTGCGTGCCCATCGCGATCAGGTCGGCCTTCTTCTCCCGGGCCACCTCGAGGATCACGGTCTCGGGCACTCCTGGGCGCGCCGCGTACTCGGCCGAGATGCCGGCGTCGGAGAGCCCGGTCAGGATCGCCTCCAGGTCCTTGGTGACTCCCTTGGCGAGGCGCTCGAAGAACGGGTCGCCGTGCGAGACGAGATACTGCTCGAGCTCCACCGGCACGTAGTAGGCGTGCACCAGCACCAGGTGCGCCGGCCCCGCGGTCTTGGCCAGCGACTTGGCCAGCTCGAGCGCCTGCTGCGCCGCGGGCGAGAAGTCCATGGGCACCAGGATCGTGCGCAGTCGCACGTCGGCGGTCTTCACGGTCAGGACCGGGCAGTGAGCGGCGCGCACCGTGCGCTCCGCGACCGACCCCAGCAGCACGTGCTTCAGCCCCGTGAGACCGCGGCTGCCCATCACGATCAGGTCGGCATGCGCGCGCTCCGCGGCCGCCGCGATCGCGAAGCCGGGAATGTCCTCGACCACCTCGATCTCGCAGCGCACGCCCTGTGACTCGATCTTCTTCTGGATCGGCACGAGCCGCGCGCGCGCGTTGGTGCGCATCTCCTGCCAGAACGTGATCGGGATCGGCGGCGCCTCGGGGTTGGCGGGCAGCATGGGCAGCTGCACCACGTGCAACAGGTGCACGCTCGCGCCGAACGGCTTCGCCAGCGCCGCGGCCTGCGAGACCGCGTGCTCGGCGTGCTCGGAGAAGTCGGTGGGGACGAGGATGGTCTTGATCTGCACGAGTCACTCCTGGTTCTGCGCGCGGCCGCGGCGGGTTTCCTTGCGGCGGTACAGCGTGCGGCGGTTGATGCCCAGGATGCGCGCGGCGCGCACCTTGTTGCCGTGGACGAGCGCGAGCACGCGCTCGATGTACAGCGTGCCGAGCTGCGCCAGCGTGAGCTGGCGCGCGAGCGCGTCGTCGAGCAGCCCGGCTGCAGCGGGGGAAGCCGGCACGCCGGCCGGCCGGAGCTCGGCGGCCTCGAGCGGCAGGTCGGCGGCACGGATCTCGTCGCCGGCGGTCAGCAGGAGCGCGCGCTCGATCGCGTTCTCGAGCTCGCGCGCGTTGCCCTCCCAGCGCTGGCGGCGCAGCAGCTCGAGCGCATCCAGCCCCAGCGTGACTTTTCGCCCCGGGGCGTGGCGCGCCAGGAACGACTGCGCCAGCGGGGCGACGTCTTCCGGGCGCTCGCGCAGCGGGGGGATGTGGATCGGAATCACGTTCAGCCGGTAGTACAGATCCTGGCGGAAGCGGCCAGCGGCCACCTCGGCGCGCAGGTCCTTGTTGGTCGCGGCGATGACTCGCGCGTCGACCTGCACGGTCTTGTTGCCGCCCACCGGCCGGATCTCGTGCTCCTGCAGCACGCGCAGGAGCTTGCTCTGCAAGGCCGGGCTCATGTCGCCGATCTCGTCGAGGAAGATCGTGCCGTGACTCGCCTCCTCGAACAGGCCGCGCTTGCTGGTGTGCGCGCCGGTGAAGGCGCCGCGCACGTGACCGAAGAGCTCGCTCTCGAGCAGGCCCTCGGGCATGGCCGTGCAGTTGATCGGCACGAACGCGGCGTGCGCGCGGCCGCCGGTGAAGTGGATCGTGCGCGCGACCACCTCCTTGCCGGTGCCGCTCTCGCCGGTGATCAGCACGTTCGAGCGGCTGCTCGAGATCTTGCGCACCAGCGCGAAGATCTCGCGCATGGCCGGGCTCGCCCCGATCAGGTCGCCGAACGAGCTCGTCCGGTCGAGCGCGCGGCGCAGGCGCCGGTTCTCCTGCTCGAGCGTGCGCCGCTCGAAGGCGCGCTCGAGCGAGGCGAGCACGGCGCCGCGCTGGAAGGGCTTGGTGATGTAGTCGAACGCGCCGTGGCGCATGGCGTCGACGGCGGAGTCGATGCTGCCGAAGGCGGTCATCAGGATGACCGGCGTCTCGGGGCGGGTCTCGCGCAGCTCGCCCAGCAGGGTGACTCCGTCCTTCCCCGGCATGCGGATGTCGGAGATCACCGCGTCGAGGTCGGTGTCCCGGCAGAGCGCGAGCGCTTGCTGCGCGGACTCGGCGGCCTGGGCGTGAATCCCGGCCTCCTCCAACAGAGAGACCAGCATCTCCCGCATCGCGGGCTCGTCGTCGACCACCAGTACGTTTCGCGGTTCACCCATGGTCAGCCGTCATAGCAGGGGGCGTGCCCTCGTCCGGAGCGCAATTCGCGCGCTTCCATTGTGCCCGAATGGGGCACACCGCCACAACTGGGGTTTCGAACCACAGGGCACGCGCAATGCACGATCCGCCGGACCAATGGCCCAATCCACGCCTCTGCCCGCTCGGACCGTCGCCAGCTTGATGCGTTCGAACTTCATCGCCGTCGGGCCCGACGAGACGCTGCTCGAGGCCGACCGGATCATGCGGCTCGCGCGCATCCGCCACCTGCCGGTCGTGCACAAGGACGTGCTGGTCGGCCTGGTCTCGCACCGCGACGTGCTGGCCGCGTCGATCTCGAAGCTCGAGGCGGCCGCGCCTGCCCAGCGCATCGACCACCTGCGGAGCATCTCGATCCGCGAGGTCATGCAGCGCACGCTCACCACCGCCGACGAGACCACCACGCTGGCGACGGCCGCGCGCCGCATGCTCGGACAGAAGATCGGCTGCCTGCCGGTCGTGCGCCCGGGTCCCGCGGGGCCGGTGCTGCTGGGCCTGGTGACTGAGAGTGACTTGCTGCGCGCGGCCTACGTTCCCGACTTCACCGGCGCGTCGGACTGAGTCAGCCGCGGTAGAGTCACGATGAACTCGGTGCCGTGACCCGGCGAGCTCGAGACTTCGATCGAGCCGCCGTGGTCCGACACGATCTCGCGCACGACCACCAGCCCGAGCCCGCTGCCGCTTCCGGGCGGCTTGGTGCTGAAGAACGGCTCGAAGATGCGCGCCTGGGTCTCGGCATCCATGCCCTGGCCCGTGTCGGCGACCCGGATCGCCAGCGTGTCGGGTGATTTCGCGTCGACGCTCACCGAGAGCTGTCCGCCCGCGCTCATGGCGTCGACCGCGTTGATCACCAAGTTGATCAGGACCTGCTGCAGCTTGTCCGAGCTGCCGCGCACCATCGCGCGGGGTGGCAGCTCGAGCCGGGTCTCGATCGCGTGCGCGCGCAGCTTCTCGGCCAGGAAGGCCAGCGTCTCGCGCAGCAGCGCGCACACGTCGACGGGCGCGGTGTCGCGCGCGCCGGGCCGCGCCATGTTGAGCAACGTCTGGATGATGTGGGAGATGCGGTCGATCTGCTCGCGGATCGTCTGCAGGCGCTTGCGCCCGCGCTCGTCGGCCACCGACGACTCGAGCAGCTCGGCGTGACCGCGGATCACGCCCATGGGCGTTCCGATCTCGTGGGCCAGCCCCGCGACCAGCGTGGCGAGTGAAACGAGCTGCTCGGCGGCGCGAGCGCGGGCCGTGGCGTCGCGCGAGCGCTCGTGCTCGGCCTCGAAGCGCCGCTCGCTCTCGCGCGAGGCGTTCGCGAGCTCCTGATTCAAGAACGCGAGCCGCTCCTCGCGGCGCGCGATGTACGAGTCCATCGCGACCGACGCGTCGAGCATGAGCAGCTTCTCGAGCGACAGGATGATGCGCTCGGCCAGCGCGGGCTCGCGCTGCCAGTTCTCCAGGATCGCAGGCACGAGCAGGCGCAAGTAGAGCGAATACGCGCCCAGGTAGAAGCGCGGCTCGAGGCCTACACGAACGTGTGTTCGTCCGATCCCGAGCCGCTGCGCGAAGTAGTCGGCATCGAGCCCGGGGTCGGCGAGCGAGAGCAGATACTCGCGTTGCTTGACCAGCAACCGGTCCTTGACGTCGGGATCGGCCAGGAGCTCGCGCGTGGCCTGGAAGCTCAGCAGGTGCCGGTAGAACGCGGCCACGAGCGAATCGGCCCACTTCTCGAGCAGGGGCCGGAGCTGCGACAGGTTCTTGCGATCCTCGTCGCCAAGCTCGTAGAACGCGAGGCGAAGCTCGTGGTTCAGCATCCCTGGGCGAATTTTCTAGCTGGGTGCGCCGAAGTCAAGCGCTGTGAACAGATTCCCCTGCGCGAGGGTCACACTGAGGCGCCGCCACACACTGGCCCCCCGCGGCGCGCGGACAGGCGACGCGTTTCCCGGCACGTCGCTTGCTCTACTGCGAGTCACTCAACCCCGAAGGAGAAGCTCATGGCGGAACCAACTTCTGGCCTCAAGCGTTGGAACCCACGCGACGAGCCTTCGCTCGCCGACGTCTTGTTCCGCGACTGGCCGTTCGGCCGCGTCGCGCGGCAAGGCGAAGAAGCGGCGAGGGGTTCGCTGCTTTCACCTGCCGTCGATCTCAGCGAGAACGAGCACGCGTTCGTGATCAGCGCGGAGCTGCCGGGGGTCCGCCGCGAAGACCTCACGGTCGAGCTCCATGAAGATGTGCTCACCCTGCGCGGCGAGAAGAAGAGCGAACGCGAGGAGAAGAAGGACCGCTCGCACTGGGTCGAGCGCTCCTACGGCTCGTTCTCGCGCTCCTTCACGCTCCCGCCCACGGCGCTCGCCGAGCAGCTGAAGGCGAGCTTCGCCGACGGCGTGCTGCGCATCGAGATCCCGAAGAAGGAAGCGACGAAGGCGCGCCAGATCGCGATCAAGTGAGTCACCGCGAGGCGCAGGCGCGGAGCCGCTTCCCCCCATCCACGTCCCGCGCTTGCGTCTCGTCGGGTGGCTCCCCGAAAGGGATTCAGCGCGACCAGCGCACCCGCAGTGTCTCGTTCTTCTCGGCCCACGGCGCCGACAGCTCGCCCTTGAAGGCGTCGTGCAGCGCCGTGCCGATCGCGTGAGCGAGATGTGAGTCGGTCGTGGTGATCAGCGTCTCGTGCGCCACCTCGCGGATCGCCATCAGCCGCTGAAGCGGGTGCTCGGCCTTCTCGCGTTCCTCGACGTGGCGGACGCGCGCCAGGATCTCGTCCTTGTGCTCGCGCGCGAAGTCACCCGAGATGCGCACCTCGCCGCCCGGCAGCTCGTCGCGGATCCGCTGGCAGGCGGGGCAGAGGGTCGGCCGGCCCGTCGGGTTGGCGACCTTCGGCCAGACCCAGCGTCCTTCGTGGTAGATCGCCTTGCAGGTCGAGCAAACCTGGGGCTCCGCGAGCTTGCCCGCGGGCCGATCGGTCTTGCCGCGCTCCGGCTCGTGCCGCGACGGCTGCGGCCGCTCGGCGCGCTCGCTCGCCTTCCTGCTCTTCGGTCCCTTCCCCTTGCCCTTCATCGCAGAGCCTCCGCGCGCGCCGACCTTCCGGCCGCACAGCGCACACACAGAGTCGCTCCCGGCATCGCGCGCAAGCGGGCCGCCGGGATCTCGGCCCCGCAATCCTCACATACTCCGAACCTGCCCTGCGTGGCGCGCGCGAGCGCGTGGTCCAAGGCCTCGAGTCGGCTCGCCGCCAGCGCGGAGAGCGGCTCCTCCAGATAGATCTCCTCGAGCAGGCGCGCCCGCTCCGGGTTGTCGATGGGCTCGCGCGTCTGGGCGGAGAGCCCGCGCTCCGAGTCCTGCAGGCGCTGGAGCTGCTGGCCGATCCGCTCGCGCTCGGCGCGCAGCTCGGCGACCAGGAGCTCGCGGTCCAGCAGGCGTGCGTCCGCAGCGCTGCGCTTCTGCGGCTCGCGCAGGACGAGCGCACGCAGCGCGTCGACCTCGGTGAAGATGCCGACCACGCGTCCCTCCTGGTCGACGACGGGCAGGCAGCCGATCCGGAAGCGCGCCAGGAGCTCCGCTGCGTCGCCGAGGGGCATCTCCGGCCGGCCGGTCAGCGGCTCGTGAGTCATGACCTCGCCGACCGCGCAGTCCAGCGCCAGCAGCCGATCGGCCGGATCGGGGGCGGTGCGCAGGGAGACCGGGAAGGGCAGTGCGGCGCGCAGATCGTCGAGCGAGACGATGCCGCGCAGCCGCTCATGCCGGTCGACCACCGGCAGGTGGCGGATCCCCCGATCGAGCATGAGGTCGAGCGCGGCGAGAACGGATGCGTCCGCCGTGATCGTCTCGGGGTCGCGCGTCATGAGCTGGGAGAGGTTCATGGGATGCCTCCGTGGAGCCTGGCACGAGGTCGCGCCGCGGCGGTCAATGCTCGGCGAACTCCTCGTCCGACTCGCGCTCGGGCCAGATCACGAGCAGCGCCGGGACGCCGGAGCGCGCGATGCGGTTCACGACCGGGCCGGGCCCGTGGTCGGGGCGGTTGCGCTCGGCGCCGAGCACGACCAGATGAACGTCGAGCTCGCGCGCGGCGACCGCGATCTCGTTGCCGGCCTCGCCCTGCCGGATCACCACCTGGGCGGGCACCGTCGGATCGAGCTTGGCGAGCTGTGCGCAAAGCCGCGATGGCGCGCGCTGCGGCTCGAGGTCGACGTGGTGTCGATCGGAGAGATAGCCGCGCGGCGGCAGCACGTGCAGCAGCGCCACCTCGCCGCGCTCGGCATGCGCCAGCGCGAGGCCGATCTTCTGCCAGGGCGAAGTGACTCGCGGGTTCTCCTGCGCGATCAGGATGCGCTTGAACTCGCCCCCCGAGGGCGTCGAGGCGACGATCAGGAGCGGTGCTCCGGGGTATCCGAGCAGCTTGCCCGCGACGCTGCCCAGCACGAAGCGCCCCATGCTGCGCATGTGACCCGCGCCAGTCACGACGAGGTCGAAGTCGCCCAGGTCGCGCAGCGCGACCAGCTCGAGCGTCGGGTCGCCCTTTCGGACGTGGAAATCCGTGCCCGGCGGCGCCTCGCGCTCGGCCAGCAGCGACAAGCGCCTCGACGCCGCGGCCCGGGCCTCCGGCGAGGGCGAGAAGAGCAGCGCATCGGGCACGACATGGAGCAGCGAGAGCGTCGCGCCGACCCGTCGCGCCAGGCCGCTGGCCGCCGACAGCGCCGCCCGGGAGCTCTCGGAAAAGTCGACTCCGACGAGGATTCGGCGCGGTGGCCAGCTCATGCGGGCCGGCGGTGCAACGAGCATACCCGCGCCGGGTGCGCGCTCGTGGCTCGGGCTCGTGACTCGATGCCACGCTGAGTCATTCCGCCACGGTCGAGTGACCTCTCGTGCGCGGCCGCGGCGGCATGTGCGTTGCACCAGCGCCGGGCCATGAAATCGCACGGGCTCTGGCGGTCGACCGCGGCAATGGGGTTCTTGCTGGTCATCGGCGGCTCCGCGCGCGGCGAGGAGTCGGTGCCGGCGCAGGCGGGGCACAACCTGTACGAGCAGCACTGCATGGTGTGTCACGGCTTGCGCGCCCACGGCGATGGCCCGCTGGCAGACGAGCTGAAGGTGGCGCCCGCCGATCTCACGACCATCGCGAAGCGCCGCGGCGGTGTGTTTCCCGAGCCGGAGGTGCGCGAGATCATCGACGGCCGCAGGCGCGTGCGCGGCCACGGACCCGCGAAGATGCCGCTCTGGGGCAAGGTCTTCGCCTATGACGCCGCGGACGCGACGAACGAGGTCGAGGTTCGCGACCGCATCGCATCGCTCGTCGAGTATCTGAAGTCGATCCAAGTGGCCGCGCCCGTCGCGCCGCCGCCCCAGCACTGAGAGGAAGGTCATGAACGTCGGAACGCTCTTGCGCCGTGAGCCCGCAACCGTCTCGCCCGCCACGCCGTGCTCCGTGGCGGCGCAGTGCATGCGCGACGAGCGGATGGGGTCGCTGGTGGTGGTCGAGGACGGAGAGCCGATCGGCATGCTGACCGACCGCGACCTGGTCGTGCGCGTGCTCGCGGAAGGCCTCGACGCCGAGAAGGCCCTGGTGGGCGAGGTGATGTCGGAGCGCCCGATCTTCGTCACCGACACCCAGGACACCGCCAGCGTGCTCTGCGTCATGCGCGATCTCGCGCTGCGCCGCGTGCCGGTCGTGAACGGCCGCCGCGAGCTCGTGGGCGTCGTGTCACTCGACGACATCCTGGTCGCGCTCGCGGAAGAGCTCGGCACGATCGCCGAGCTCGTGCGCAAGGAGAGCCCGCCCGAGGCAGACTGAGCCCCGCGCCGGCCGCGGTCAGATCAGATCGCGGATGCGGTGATACGCGGTCTTGAGCTCCTGCGCGAGCGGGCGCGCGGCTTCGGCGATCTCGTTCAGCTCTTTCTTCGACTCACGCCCGACCAGCCGGATGCGCCCCTCGAGCTTGCGCCAGGTCTTCTCGGCGCTCTCGAACGCATCGCGCGCGTCCTTGCTGGCGAGGTTCAGCTTGACGCGCAGCTCGTCGCGCAGCGTGCGCAGCGCGTCGATCTCCTTCTTCAGTCGCTCGTCGAGCTCGGCCATATCGTCACTCCTTTTTCCGGGATTTCAGCGGGGTTTCAGCGCGGCAGGCGCCCCAGCTCGGCGAGCAGCTGCTCGACCCTGCGGCGCAGACCGGAGACTTCCTCGCGCATGCGCACGATGACCGCGACGCCGGGCAGGTTCACGTCGAGGTCCCGCACCAGGTTCTGGGCCACGCGCGCGCGTTCCAGCATCAGCTCCGAGAAGTCGCCCGACGCGCCGCTGGGCGCGTCGTGGAGAACGATCTCCTCGCGTTCGAGCGTCACGAGGAAGCCTTCGTCGATCTCGAGCAGCTCGAGCATCTGCTTGCGCGTGTAGAAGGTCATGACTCACTCCGCAGCTTCGCGCGCGGGTCGCGGCCCTGGTACAGCGGCTCGAGCTCCTTCGCGATCGCCTCGAGCCGCGGGTCGGCCGGATCGGGCAGCTCCGCCACGAGCTTCACGTACAGGTCGCCCCGTTCCGACGCGCCGAGCTTCGGCGCGCCCTTGCCGCGCAGCCGCAGCACGCGGCCGCTCTGGGAGCGCGGCGGGATCTTCATGGTCACGCTGCCGTCCGCGGTGGGCACCTCGACCGACGCGCCCTGCACGAGCTCGGGGATGGTCACGGGCAGCTCGAGCTGCAGGTCGTTGCCTTCGCGCCGGAAGAACGCGTGCGGCCGGACGCGCAGCGTGAGATACAGGTCGCCCGCGGCCGCGCCCTGCGCGCCCGAGTCGCCCTGGCCGGCGAGGCGGATCTTGGTGCCGGTGACTGCGCCGGGCGGGATCTTGATGCGCAACGCGCCGCGGTCCGCGACCTGTACGCGCACCTCGCCCCCGCGCACGGCGTCGAGAAAGTCGACGTCGATCTCGCCCGAGGCGTCGGCGCCGCGCTGCGGGCCGCGCGCGCGCCGGCCTCCCAGGCCGCCGCCGAAGATCCCGCCCAGCAGGTCGTCGAGGTCGAAGTCACCTTCCGAGCTGAACGACTCGTACGAGGGGCTGCGCCGCGCGCCCTGCGACCAGCGCATGTACTCGCGCGCCTGCGCCGGGTCGAAGCCCTGGGCCAGGCCCTGGGTGCCGAACTCGTCGTAGCGGGCGCGCTTCTCCTTGTCCGAGAGCACCTCGTAGGCGAAGGAGATCTCCTTGAACTTCTCCTCCGCCTTGCGGTCGTTGGGATTCACGTCCGGGTGGTGCTTCCGGGCGAGCTTGCGGTACGCCTTGCGGATCTCGTCTTCGCTGGCGGTGCGCGCCACGCCCAGCGCCGCGTAGAGGTCGGGGTCTGCCATCGGCTCCAAAGTAGCCGCAGGAGATATGATTGGCCCAGCCGATGTCGAGCGCCTCACTCCAGCGGATCCTGGTCGCGACCGACTTCTCGCCGCACGCGGACCGCGCGTTCGAATGGGCGGCGGCGCTCGCGCGGCGCTTCTCCGCGCAGCTCGAGCTCGTGACCTCGGTGTTCGTGATGCCCTTCGCGCCCGGGCCGCCCGGGATCGGCATCCCGGCCGACTTCACGCGCGGCCTGCGGGAAGGCGCGGAGCGCCGGCTGGCCGAGCTGGCGGCGCGCGCGGCTGGGCTGCGGGTCACCACGACCGTGCTCCACGAGGACCCCTCGAGCGGGATCTGTGCGCTGGCCCGCGAGCACCGCGCCGACCTGCTCGCGCTGGGCACGCGCGGGCGCGCGGGCCTGGCGCACGTGCTCTTGGGCAGCGTGGCCGAGCGCACGGCGCGGCTCGCGCCGTGCCCCGTGCTGACCCTACACGCCGATGTGTCACCTCCCAAGCCGCTGAAGCGGCTGCTCGTGCCGACCGACTTCTCCGACGCCGCCCGCGCGGCGGGCGAGCTGGCGCGCCGGCTGCTCGAGCCGGGCGGCTCGCTCGTGTTCGCGCACGCGATCCCGCTCGTGCTGGCCGCCGACGTGCCGCTGCCCGACCCGCGCAGCGAGGCCTGGGCGCGCGCGGAGTTCGAGAAGCTCGTGCCCGCGCTGGGCGGTGTCTCGGCCGAGCTCGACCTGCGCTTCGGCGCCGCCGACGGCGCCGTGCTCGACGCCGCTGCCGAGCACGCCGCCGACGCGATCGTGATGGGCACGCAGGGCCGCACCGGGCTGGCGCACGTGTGGCTCGGCAGCGTGGCGGAGCGCGTGATCCGGCGCTCGCCGCTGCCGGTGTTCAGCGTGAAGCCGGCCTAGGCGCGACCAGCGGCACGAACTGCACCACGCACAGCTCCTCGCGCGCCAGTGAGTCGCCG
The DNA here is from genome assembly GCA_035498015.1 of Myxococcota bacterium. Lineage (NCBI taxonomy): Bacteria > Pseudomonadati > Myxococcota > Myxococcota bacterium. The sequence goes on along the minus strand of DATKAO010000109.1, from coordinate 33,140 downwards.
CCGGTCTTGGTGAGACGCACGAGTGACTGGTCGCCGCGCGGCGTACCGAGCGGCGCGACCAGCCGCCCGCCCACGGCCAGCTGCGCCGCGAGCGCCTCCGGCAAACGCTCCATCGCGGCCGAGACCAGGATCGCGTCGAACGGCGCGCGCTCGGGCCAGCCGCGCGCGCCGTCCCCGGCGCGCAGCTCCACGTTCGCGCAGCCGAGCTCCGCCAGCCGGCGCCGCGCGCGCTCCGCCAGCTCGGGGTCGAGCTCGATCGCGTACACCTCGCGCGCGAGCCGCGACAGCAGCGCCGCCACGTAGCCCGAGCCGGCGCCAACCTCGAGCACGCGCTCGGGACCTGCGAGCCGCGCCGCCTCGAGCATCAGCGCCACGACGAAGGGCTGCGACAGCGTCTGACCTTCGCCCAACGGCAGCGCGCGGTCCTGGTAGGCGAGCTCGGCCTGATCGGGCGACACGAATACGTGTCGGGGCAGCGCGCGCATCGCGGCCAGCACGCGCGCGTCGGCGATGCCGCGCGCGGCGAGCTGCTGCTCGACCATGCGCGCGCGCCGCGCCGACGCGGACTCATCGTCCATACGAGTCACTCTCGCCAACCACGATGGCGCGGGGGCGCGGCACAAGCAAGCGCGATAATCTGCGCCGATCTTGAAGACCGCTCCCGCTCTGCTGCTGCTGCTGTTGCTGTGCGCGTCGGGCTGCATGATCGGCCGCTACGAGGAAGGCTCGCCGGTCGCGTCCGAGAAGATCCCGGCGATCGTCGTGGGTCAGACCACGAAGAAGGAGATCCTCGACTGGTTCGGCGCGCCGTCCGGCATGGCCGACGCGCAGATGCTCGAGGCGTTCCTCGCCGACCGCGAGCTCACGCCCGGACCGGTCGTGGACCTGCCGTTCGCCGACGTGCTGGTGTTCCGCATGACGCACGGCCGCGTGAAGGGCCTGATCCTGATCCTGTGGAACTGGCTCGACGTGCGCGTCACCAACGACACGCTGGTGGTGTTCTTCGACGCCCAGGATCGAGTGGCTTCCTACGGCTTCCGAAGGGGAAGCGATGACCTGGACTAGGCCGCTCGCGCTCGCGCTCGCAGTCTTTGCCGCGAGCGGCTGCATCGTGCTGCGCAGCTACCAGGGCAACGAGCTGCCGAACGTGAGCGAGGGGGTGCTGGTCCCGGGCACCACCACGAAGGCGGACGTGCTCCGCAAAGTCGGGCCGCCCGACCGCCTCGTGCGCCAGTACGACGGAGACGTGTTCGTCTACGCCTTCACGCGCCGAAACGTGAACAGCCTGATCTTGGCGGAGCCCGTCTTCACCCACACGACGATCTTCGAATACACCAAAGAGCAGGAGAAGAGCGACCGCCTCGTGGTGATGTTCGACCGGGCCGGCTTGCTGGTGAGCGTCGGAGTGCAACACGGCACTCAGTCGCTCGAGCCGTACTGACCTCCCCCCAGAGGTCAGTGAGTCAGAAGAGTTACTTCGGGGGCATCGTCGAGCTGGAAGAAGGCGCCGTGCTCTTCTTCGCGCTCTTGTGGTGCCCCATCTTGCTCATGCAGTGATTGCTCTCGCAATCCGCGTGCTCCTTGCAGTACGCGGTGCGCTCGTCGGCAGTCTTCATGCCTTTCATGGCCTTCACGTGCTCCGCACAAACCGACTTGGCCGGCTTGTCGGCGGCGCCCGCGAAGTTGCCACCTGCCAACACCAGAGCTGCGATCAACAGAACAATGCGAACGGACATCAGTTGGTTTACCTCCGGGCGCTGAGACTTGCGGGTGCGGCGCGTTCATGCATTGAATCACCGTGAGATTTCGCTCATGAAAGAGCGGAGTGCGCGAGCTGCGAGCCCCTGGTACCGTACGTCGAATGCGTATCCGTCAACGGATCGTGAGAAGGAGGCTGCAATGAGCCGAAGCAGGGTCGAGCTCGCGTTCCTGGTGGCAGCGGGTCTCGGTCTCGCCGCATGCGCGACGAGTGGAGACATCGACGCCTTGAACAAGAAGGTCGACGACCTGTCGCGCCGCTTGGACGAGCGCACCGCTGCCGCCGAGCAGCGCGCCGCCGCGGCGGAGCAGAAGGCCGACATGGCCGCGAGCCAGGCGCAGGCCGCCGCGGGTCAGGCCGACGCCGCCGCTCGCAAGAGCGAGGCGATCTTCAACAAGTCGGTCTCGAAGGGCGGCCGCTAGCGCAAGGGCGGCTCGCGCAGCGGCTCGCGCGCGGCGAGGTTTCCGACCCGCACCGGGATGCCGCGCGACTCGCTCACGACCTTCCGCACGTCCGAGCCTTTGATCGAGCCACCGTCGACGATCCCGAGGGCGTCGAAGGCGACGAGCTTCGCGAGCGTGGACGGGAGCGGATCGAAGTCCATGTCGTACGGATCGGGGTGGGCCTCTACCCACACCCCGCCGTCGCGCGCGCCGATCTTCACGCGCTGGTAGATGATCCGCACGGGGGTGCCGATCGGCACCCGGTCGTACAGCGCGCGCATGTCGTGGTTGTAGAGGCGCACACAGCCGTGAGTCGCCTGGCGCCCGATCGACCACAGGTTGTTCGTGCCGTGGACGCCGTAGCTCGTGTTGCCGAGCGTGAGCCAGCGGTCGCCGAGCGGATTGTCGGGCCCCGCGGGCACCACGGCGGGCAGGTCGGGGCGCTCGGCGCGGATCGACTCGGGCACGGTCCAGACCGGATCCACGCGCTTGCCGCCGACCTTGAACTCGCGCACGGGTGTCTGATCCGTGATGTCACCCACCGCGACCGCGAGCACGGTCGGTGAGTTCGGATCCGACGTGTAGTCGTACAGGCGCATCTCCGGCACGTTGATCACGAGCCCCTGGTGGGGGGCGTCGGGCAGCACGTAGTCCGTGGGCAGCCGGACGCGCGTGTTCGCCGGCGGCACCCACACGTCGACGTCGGGATTCAGCGCGGTGAGTGGGATGAAGCCGACGCCGGCGCGCGCCGCGACGTCGAGCAGCGTGTCGTGCTCGTGCGTGTATTCGTAGGACTCCGCGCCCTGAACGGGCGCGAGCTGGGGGAGCGCCGGCAGCTCTGGCTTGCGCGCAGCCAGCAGCCCGATGGCAGCCACCCCCGCGATCCACGGCCGCGCAGTTTCTGCGAAGCTCACGCGGGCGAGTTTAGGCTGCGAGCGCCTCCTCGGTGAGGCGCTGGATCCGGCCGCTGCGCAACATCGAGGCCAGCGTGGCCGCGGCCTCGTCGTCCGTCTCGGCGACCTGCTGAATCACTTCCAGCAGCTCGAGGAGCGTGATGGGTCGTGGCTTTCGGGCGTCGTCGTTCACAGGGTTCCTCCCACGGGAGCTTGCTTCTACAGACGCAATTCCCGGGCCGCCCGTTACGAGTGTGGCCGAAAGCCCGCCCGTCAAGCTGTCACGGGTCAAGTTGCGGCGGGTTTTCGCCCTTCGTCCGGGAGCCGCTCGCTTGGACCCTCGGCGCCCGCCTCGCAATCGAGCCGCCGGGTGAACTCGGCGACTTTGCGTAGCACCTGTGAAAGGTCCTCGTCGAAGCAATAGAAGCCGTCCCCGGCGGCGCAATAGCCCTTCCCGAGTCGGCGGATCAGCGTGGTCATCTCCGCTCGATCGGCCCTTGCCCGGCCGGTCTCAACTCCCCGGTCGGCCGTGGGACCAGGCACGCCAGCAGCCGACTCCCGCGCCGCGCGTGAGTGGCTGCCGGGGCCGCGCGGTACCATGACTTGTGAACTGCGCGAGCTGCGGCCGAGCGAATCGCTCCGGCGCCCGATTCTGCAGTGGCTGCGGGCAGGCGCTCGCGCCCCGCTGCCCGCGCTGCGGGGCCGAGTGCCCGGCCGATGCGCAGTTCTGCGACGCCTGCGGCGCGGCGCTCGGAAGTCCCGCGCCGCCGCCGCTCGAGACCACGGCGCGCAAGGTGGTCACGATCGTCTTCGCCGATCTGGTCGGCTCGGTGGGGCTCCACGAGCGGCTCGACGCGGAGCGCGCCCGCCGCTTCATGGCTCGCTACCACGAGGGAATGACGGCCGTGGTCCGGGCCCACGGCGGGACCGTGGTCCAGCTCCTGGGCGACGGGGTGCTGTGCGCGTTCGGCGTGCCGCGGGTGGGCGAGGACGATGCCATCCGCGGCGTGCGCGCGGCGGTCGCCATGCAGGTGGCTTTTCGCGAGCTCTTGCGCGAGCAGGCCGAGGCCGTGGGCGCCGCGGGCCTGCGCATCGCGGTCAACACGGGCGAGGTGATCGTCTCCGATGACCAGACCAGCGTGACGGGCGATCCGACCAACGTCGCGGCGCGCCTGCAGCAGGAGGCGCGCGATGGCGACGTTCTGCTCGGCGAGGCGACCCGGCGCCTGGTCGCGGGCGAGGTCACGCTCGAGTCACTGGGCAGCTTCGCGCTGCGCGGCCGCGTGGAGCCCGTGTCGGCCTACCGGGTCGTGTCGCTCGAGTCACCCGGGGGAGCCCGGCCGGGGACCAGCTTCGTGGGACGCGAGGACGAGCTGCGCCGCTTGCGCGCCGTGTTCGACACCGCGGTCGCCGCGCCCGGCGCGCGCATGGCCGTGCTGCTCGGCTCACCGGGCCTGGGCAAGTCGCGCTTGCTCGCCGAGTTCGCCCGCCGCGTGAGCGAGCGGGCGACCGTGCTGTCCGCGCGCTGCGACCCGGCGCGAGGCCGCAGCTTTGCGCCCGTGGCCGCGGCGCTGCGCGCCCAGCTCGGGCTCGGTGACGCGCTTGGGCCCGACGACCTTCGCGCCGCGCTCGAGCGCGCCGTGCCCGGCGCGGACGCCGAGCGCGCGCGGCTCGCGAGCGGCCTCGAGGCGCTCTTCGCCGGCGCCCCCGCCTCGCCCGAGGAGACCTTCTTCGTCGTGCGCCGGCTGCTCGCGGGGCTGGCCGTGTCGCGTCCCGTGGTGCTCGCGATCGACGACGTGCAGTGGGCGGAGCCGCTCTTGCTCGACCTGGCCGAGCACCTGGTCGAGTGGTCGAGCGGCGTGCCGCTCCTGGTGCTGCTCGGCTCGCGCCCCGAGCTGCGCGAGCTGCGCTCGTCGCTCGCGACACCAGGCGGTGTCGTGGCCGAGGTGGTGACTCTCTCGGGCCTCGACGCCTCCGCAGCAGCACGGCTCGCGGCCAACGCGATCGGCGCGGACGAGCTGCCCGCGGCGGTGGTCGGGCGCGTGCTCGCCGCGAGCGAGGGGAACCCTTTGTTCGTGGGCGAGCTCGTGCGCATGCTGGTGCAGGACGGCGCGCTGCGGCGCGACGGCGAGCGCTGGATCGTCGGGATCGAGCTCGCCCGGCTCGAGATGCCGCCGACCATCCATGCGCTGCTGGCCGCGCGCATCGAGCGGCTGGCCGCGGACGAGCGCGCGATCCTCGAGCGCGCCGCGGTGGTCGGGCGCCACTTCTCGCGCGCCGCCGTCGCGCATCTCCTGCAGCGCGACCCCGCGGAGCTCGACGCGCGGCTCGAGTCGCTCCGGCGCAGCGAGCTGATCGAGCCCGACAACGGCTGGTTCCTCGGGGAGCCCGGGCTGCGCTTCCACCACGCGCTGATCCGCGACGCCGCCTACCGGCGCGTGCTGCGCCGCACGCGCGCCGAGCTGCACGAGCGCCTGGCGGAGTGGATCGCCGCGCAGGCGGGCGAGGCGCGCGAGCACGCCGAGCGGATCGGCTTCCACCTCGAGCAGGCGCACGCGCACCTGCGCGAGCTGGGCCCGCTCGACTCGCACGGCGGGGCGGTCGGCGCGCGCGCGGCGCGGCACCTGGGGGGCGCCGGGCGGGCGGCGCTCGCGCGCGACGAGCTGACGCTCGCGGCCGACCTGCTCGGCCGCGCGCTCGGCTGTCTCGATGCCGACGACCCGGCGCGCGCCGAGCTCGCGCTCGACTGGTGCGAGTCACTGCTGGCGGCGGGCGAGGTCGCTTCGGCCAGCCGCGCGGTCGCCGAGCTCGCGCGCTTCGCCCCGAGCTCCGAGCGCCTGCGCGCCTGGCACGCCTGCTTTGCCGCCGAGCTCGCGGTGCTCACCGACCCCGAGGCGCTGCGCGCCGCCGCGGAGTCGGCCGAGGCGGCGGCGGCCGCGCTGGCTGCGGCGGGCGACGTCGCGGGCGAAGCCAAAGCGCACTCGGTGCACGCCACGGCCCTCGCGCGGCTGGGTCGGATCGGCGCCTCTGAGGCGGCGCTCGACCACGCGCTCGCGGCGGCGCGCCGCGCACAGGACCGGCGGCGCGCGAACAGCGTGCTGGCCGGCGCGCCGGTCGCCGCCCTGTACGGCCCGAGCCCCGTCGCGCGCGCCAGCGGTCGCTGTCTCGACGTGGTGCGCGTGCTGCGAATCACTCAGGGGGCGCCGGTGGTCGAGGCCGTCGCGCTGCGCTGTCAGGCCGTGCTCGAGGCGCTGCGCGGCCGCGCCGACGCCGCTCGGCGCATGATCGGCGCGGCGCGCCGCACGGTCGAGGAGCTCGGGCTCGCGCCGCAGCTGCTCGAGGTCGAGTTCTTTGCGGGCTACATCGAGCTGCTCGAAGGGGAGCCCGAGGCCGCGGCGCGCTGCCTGTCGGTGGCCTACGAGGGGCTGCGCGAGCACGGGCTCGCGATCGACGCCGCACGGGCGGCGGCGCTGCTCGCGCGCGCGCGTCTCGCGCAAGGCGATGCGATCGGCGCCGAGGTGTTGAGTCAGGAGAGTGAGCGGCTCGCCGGCGACGACCTGCAGGCCGCGATCGCCTGGCGCGGCGTGCGTGCGGAGGCGCTCGCCCGGCGCGGAGAGCACGCCGCCGCCGTGGAGCTCGCGCGCGCGGCCGTCGAGATCGCCTCGGCCACCGACGCGCTGCTGCATCACGCCAACGCGCGCCGCGCGCTCGCGACCGCGCTGCGCGCGGCTGGCCGCGGCGCGGAGGCCGACGCCGAGGACGCGCGCGCGGTCGAGCTCTGGGAGGCCAAGGGCGCGACGCTGCTCGCCGAGCGTGCCGGGCGCCTGGCGCGCGTCGATCCGCTCGCGCAGCCCCGACGAGTGAGTGACCACGCCGCGGCCGCGCAGCGGACCCGGCTCGGCCCACGCACGCTCGCCGTGCTGGGTGACTCGCTCGAGCTCGCCCGGGGTCTCGAGCCGCACGAGCTCGTGTTGTCCGAGGTCGACGCGAACGGGCGGGCGCGCGACGAGGTCATCGCGTCCGAGAAGCTCGGCGAGGCGATCGCCCGACTCTACGAGCGCTACGCCGAACGGCTGCCCGCCGGGCCTGCCCGGTCGAGGGCCGCAGCCACGGCGCGCGCGGTCGCTGCGCTGTTCGGGCCGGCGGATCCAGACCTCTGGGCGCCGGCCTTCGCTCCCGGGATCGAGTTCATCGACACGCGCACCGTCGGCCCGGGCCGGGTGCGCGGGCTCGAGGCGGTGCTGCAGAGCATCCGCGCGCTGTTCGAGCTGTCGGCGAGCTTCAGCGTGCAGGTCGTCGACCTCTGGGCGCTGCGCGCCGACGCGCTCGTGGTCGGCTGGGCCAACTCCGGTGAACGGCGCGACGGTGGCGGCGGCTTCGAGCGCGATCTGTGTCAGCTCTTCGCGTTCGGACCCGACGGCCGCTTGGAGCGCTGGGAGCAGTTCGACGCCGGGAGTCAGTCCGAGGCGCTCGCGCGCTTCGCCGCGCTTCCCGAGCTGCGGGTCGACGCGCCGATCGTCCGAGCCAACGCCGCGACGGCGTATCAGGAGCGGGTCGTCGCCGCGATCCGCGCGCGCGATCTGGACGCGCTATCGAGTCTCCTGGCCGACGACATCACCAACGTCGATCACGTCGGGGTCGCGACGACCTACGACAGAGAGCGGCTGCTCCAGGGCTGGCGGGCGATGTTCGAAGAAGGCGCGAGCGAGGTGAGCTATGACTCTCTCGCCAGCCTCGGTGACTCGCTGACGCTGGGCCGGCAGGCATACGCGTTCGACGGCTCCTCGACTCGCGACCTCGAGTTCGGTCCCACGACACACGAGAGCCTGGTGTTGGTCGAGGTCGACGAGCGGGGGCGAGCCGTGCGCTCCGAGGTGTTCATGCCCCAGAACCTCGGCGACGCGATCGCGCGCCTCTACGAGCGCTACGCGGAGCTGGCGCCCGATGGACCGGAGCGAGCCCGGGCGGCGGCCACCGCGCGCTCGGTCTCTGCGCTGCCGTGGCGTGGCCGTCTCGACCTGGAGCGCTACGCGTCGAGCTTCTCACCGGAGGTCCGGCTGCTCGACCACCGGACGGTGGGCGCGGGCGTCGTGACCGGTGCCGAGGCGGTGACTCGCGCGATTCGAACGCTGCTCGAGCTCTCGGCCGAGCTCAGCGCGCAGGTCCCGCGCGTGATCGGAGTACGGCCCGATGCGCTGCTGGCGCTGCACGTGACGTTCGGCCGCGATCTCGTGAGCGGGGGCGAGTTCGAGCGCTCGGCCGTCATGCTCTGGCAGTTCGGAGCCGACGGGCGACTGACCCGGTTCGAGCAGTTCGACCTGAGCCGCGAGGCGGAAGCGCGCGAGCGGTTTCTGGCGCTCGGAGGCGCGAGTGACTCGAGCTCCGTTCCCCCAGCCAACGCGGCCACGCGCGCGCTCGAGCGCTTCGAGCGCGCCTGGAACGCGCGCGACTGGCCGGGAGTGGCGGCGAGCTACGCGCCGGGCCACGCCATGGACGACCGCCGGCGGCTGTTCCGCATGCAGGTGGAGAGCGCGGACTTCGTCGCGAACGAGCGGCACCTGTTCGAGCTCGAAGGCAGCCGCTGGCAGAGCGAGCGGGTGGCGACGCGGGGCGAGCGGCTGGGTCTCTTCCGCGTGCGTTTCGGCGCGCGCGCCGGGAGCGGCGGCGGCCCGAGCGCGGTCGAGGCGCTCGACGTGATCGAGGTGGACGCCCTGGGGCGGCGCCGCGCGCTGGTCGTGTTCGACTCCGATGCCCTGGACGAGGCGCTTGCGGAGCTCGGGCGGCGACACGCGCTCGGTGAGTCACTTGGCGGAGGGGCTCCGGTCCTGCGCATCGAGAACGCCGCGAGCCGCTCGCTCGAGAGCTTCGGTCGCGCGTGGGAAGCGCGCGACTGGACGGCCTGCGTCGCGCTCATCGCGCCCGACTTCCGCTGCGAGGACCGCCGCGGCCTGATGCAGCTCGAGCTCGATCGGGCCCAGTTCCTGGCGTTCATGCGCGAGCTGTACGACACGATCGAGAGTCAGCTTCCCAACGTGATTCTCGCCACCCGAGGCCAGCGGCTGGCGCTCGCCAGGCTGCGCTACTCGGGCTCCGGAGACACCGTGGGCGCCAGCGAGTCGGAGAATCTCGCGGTGGTGGAGGTCGACGAGCACGGCCAGCGGACCGCGATGGTGCGCTTCGATTCCGAAGAGCTCGAAGAGGCGTACGACGAGCTCGAGCGCCGCTACGCGTCGGGCGAGGCCGCGCCGTTCCCCACCACCCGCGACACGCTCCGGCGGCTCGAGAGCGCGACGGCGGCGCGCGATTGGAGCGCGCTGGCTTCCGTGTTCGCGCCCGACCTGGTGTTCCACGACCACCGGCCCATGGGCTTCGGCACGCTGCGCTCGCGCGACGAGTATCTCGCACACCTGCGCGAGCTGTTCGAGCTGGCGCCCGACGTGCGCTCGCGCGCGGAGCACGTGCTCGAGCTGGACGAGAGGGGGGTGCTGAACGTCGGTCACTGGCAGGGCACGCGCGACGGCGGTCCGTTCGAGATCGCGGGGGCCAACCTGCTCGAGCTGGACGGCGCGGGCCGGATCTGGCGCTGGGACGCGTACGCGCTCGAGCAGCTCGAGCTGGCCCGCGCGCACTTCGCGGAGCGGCGAGCGGTCCCGGGGCAGGTGGCGCCGAACGCCGCCTGGCACTTCACCGGACAGCGGCTGGCGCGGATCGTTCCCGCCGGTGACTGGGACGCGCTGCGCGCGCTCGTGACTCCCGATTTCGTATTCGACGACCGGCGCAGACAGGCGCTGGTGCGCGGGGACGTCGAGACCTACGTGCGCAACCTGTCGGTGGTGCGCTCGTGGGGCGAGATCGCGCTGCAGCGCGAGCTGCTCGCCACCAGCGGCCAGCGTCTCGCGCTCGAGCGCCTCCGCTACAGCGGCGGGGCCGGCGAAGGCGCGTTCGAAGGCGAGTTCCTGCGCCTGGTCGAGCTCGACGCGGGCGGTCGGCTGCGTGGCTTCGTGCACTTCGACCCGGAGGACCGGGCCGCCGCGCAGGCGGAGCTCCGGGCTCGCGCCGAGCCCCCGCAGCGTGCGATCGAGCGCTTCGCCAGCACCAACCAGGCGACGGTGGCTCTGGACCGCTTGCTCGCCGCGCTCGCGGCGAGTGACTGGCGCGGCGCTCGCCGGCTGTGCGCAGGCGGCGCGGAGCTCGAGCGGGGCCTGGCCGAGCTCTGCAAGCGCGTCGAGTCGGGCGCGGTCCGCGCGCGCACCTTGGTCGGCGCCGCCGACCCGCGTTCCGCGGTCGAGCTGCTCCGCGGGGACAGCGCAGAGTCACTGTGGATGCTCGAGCTCGACGCGGAGGGTCGCATCGCGCTGCTGCGCGAGTTCGCCCCGGACGAACGCCCCCGCGCGCTGCGCGAGCTGCGCGACCGCCTGTGCGCGCGCGACCCGGTCGCCGCGGCGGTGCTCGCGCCCGGGATCGAGCTCGCCGACGCGCTGGACGCGCGCGACTCCGTGCGGGTGCGCGCGGTCCTGTCGGACGACTTCGTGCTCCTGGATCACCGGCGCATGCGGCTCGGGCTCTTGGAAGGGCCCGCCGCCTACGCGGAGAGCGTCGCGGTGATGGCCGAGCTCGCCTCGCGCGTGCGCGTGGTCACGCCCTTCCGGCTGGCGCTCGAGCCGCACGGGGTGGTGAGCGTGGTCCAGGTCTCGGGGACGCTCGTGCAAGGCGGAGAGTTCGAGGGGAATCACCTGGCGCTCATGACCGTCGCGGCGGGCCGGATCACGCGCATCGAGTTCTTCGAGCCCGACGACGCCGAGCACGCCGTCGCGCGCCTGGCCGAGCTCCGCGCCTGATCGAAGCGCCTGGCATCCGTCTTGCGTCCCAAGCTGGAGAAGGAGTCATTCCATGGGCCCGCTCTCGGACGAGTCGCTGCACCGGCTGGACGCGCTCTGGCGCGCCGCGAACTACCTCTCCGTCGGACAGATCTACCTGCTCGACAACCCGCTGTTGCGCAAGCCGCTCGCGCGCGAGCACATCAAGCCGCGGCTGCTCGGCCACTGGGGCACCACGCCCGGGCTGAACTTCGCGTACCTGCACCTGAACCGGCTGATCACCGAGCACGACCTCGACATGCTGTTCGTGACCGGTCCCGGTCACGGCGGCCCGGCGCTGATCGCCCAGGCGTATCTCGAGGGCACCTACAGCGAGGTCTACCCGGACGTCAGTCCCGACGAGGAGGGCATGCGCCGTCTGTTCAAGCAGTTCAGCTTCCCGGGCGGCATTCCGAGTCACGTGGCGCCCGAGACACCCGGCTCGATCCACGAGGGCGGTGAGCTCGGTTACTCGCTGGCCCACGCGTTCGGCGCGGCGTTCGACAACCCCGACCTGATCGCGGCATGCGTGGTCGGCGACGGCGAGGCCGAGACCGGGCCGCTCGCGACCGGCTGGCACGGGAACAAGTTCCTGAACCCGGCGCGCGACGGCTGCGTTCTGCCGATCCTGCACCTGAACGGCTACAAGATCGCCAACCCCGCCTTTCTGGCGCGCATCCCGAAGGCCGAGCTCAGCAAGCTGCTCGAGGGCTACGGCTACGCGCCGTTCTTCGTCGAGGGTCACGAGCCGGAGCTCGTGCACCGGCAGATGGCCGAGACACTCGAGCGCGTGCTGGCCGAGATCCGGCGCATCCAGGCCGACGCGCGCGAGCGCGGCCAGGGGGCGCGGCCGATCTGGCCGATGATCGTGCTGCGCACGCCGAAGGGCTGGACCTGTCCGCGCGAGATCGATGGCAAGCTGTGCGAGGGCTACTGGCGCAGTCACCAGGTCCCGATGAGTGACATGGACCGGCCCGAGCACGTGGCCGTGCTCGAAGGCTGGATGCGCAGCTACCGCCCCGACGAGCTGTTCGACGCGGCGGGCCGGCTCGTGCCCGAGCTCGCCGCGCTCGCGCCCAAGGGCGAGCGCCGCATGAGCGCGAATCCGCACACCAACGGCGGGCTCCTGCTGCGCGACCTGCGGCTGCCCGACTTCCGCGACTATGCCGTCCCCGTGCCGAAGCCCGGCGCATCGAGCGCCGAAGCCACGCGCGTGCAGGGCGAATTCCTGCGCGACGTGATGGAGCGCAACCTCGAGAGCCGGAACTTCCGCGTATTCAGCCCCGACGAGAACAACTCGAACCGCTGGCAGGACGTGCTCGAAGCCACCGACCGCTGCTTCGTCGCGGAGATCCGGCCCGAGGACGACCACCTCTCCCCCGACGGGCGCGTGATGGAGGTCTTGTCCGAGCACCAGTGTCAGGGCTGGCTCGAAGGCTACCTGCTGACCGGCCGCCACGGCTTCTTCAGCTGCTACGAGGCCTTCATCCACATCGTCGACTCGATGTTCAACCAGCACGCCAAGTGGCTGAAGGTGTCACGGCAGATCGCGTGGCGGCGGCCGATCGCCTCGCTGAACTACCTGCTGAGCTCCCACGTCTGGCGCCAGGACCACAACGGCTTCAGTCACCAGGACCCGGGCTTCATCGACCACGTGGTGAACAAGAAGGCCGAAGTGATCCGCGTCTACCTTCCGCCCGACGCGAACACGCTGCTCTCGGTCACCGATCACTGCCTGCGCAGCCGCAACTACGTGAACGTGATCGTGGCCGGCAAGCAGCCCGCGCCGCAGTGGCTCGACATGGATCAGGCCGTGAAGCACTGCAGCGCCGGGATCGGGATCTGGGACTGGGCGAGCAACGACCGGGGCGGCGAGCCCGACGTGGTGATGGCCTGCTGCGGCGACGTTCCGACGCTCGAGACACTCGCGGCGGTGGACTTGGTCCGCCGCCACCTGCCCGAGCTGAAGGTGCGCGTGGTCAACGTCGTGGACCTGATGCGCTTGCAGCCGGCGGAGGAGCATCCACACGGGCTCAGCGACCGCGAGTTCGACGTGCTGTTCACCCGCGACAAGCCGATCATCTTCGCCTTCCACGGCTACCCGTGGCTGATCCACCGACTCACCTACCGGCGCACGAATCACGAGAACCTGCACGTGCGCGGCTACAAGGAGGAGGGCACCACGACCACGCCGTTCGACATGGTCGTGCGCAACGACCTCGACCGCTTCCACCTGGTGAACGACGTGATCGACCGCGTGCCGCAGCTCGGCGCGCGCGCCGCCTACGCGAAGCAGGCGATCCGCGACCGGCTGATCGAGCACCAGGAGTACATCGAGAGGCACGGCGAGGACCTGCCCGCGATCGCGAGCTGGCGCTGGGGCGATCTCGCGGGCTCCGCCGGCACGCGGGCGAGCTCGACGGAGTCCGACAACGTGTGACGATTCGCGCCGCCGCCGCGGCGCGATGTCTCACTCGCGCTGCGCCAGGCGGCTGCTACGATCGGCGTCATGTCGAGAAGCTTCGTCTGGCTGGGGGTCGCGACGTTCCTGTGCTTCGGTCTGGTCGCGCGCGCGGGTGAGTCGGAGGACATCGCCGCGGGCCGCGACCTGTTCGAGCAGCACTGCGAGCTGTGTCACGGCGCCGAAGGACGCGGCGACGGTCCGCTCGCGGACGAGCTCCGCGTCGCTCCCGCGGACCTGACGCACATCTCGCAGCGGCGTGGTGGTGAGTTCCCCGAGGTCGAGGTGCGCGAGATCATCGACGGCCGGCGCATCGTGCACGGGCACGGCAAGAGCGACATGCCGATCTGGGGCCGCGCGCTCGGCGGCGGCGCCGCCGCCGGCGCGGCCAAGGAGGCCGAGGTGAAGCGCAAGATCGACCAGCTCGTGGTCTTCCTGCGCTCGATCCAGTCGCGCTCGCCCGCCACGGTGGGCCAGCGCTGAGTCAGTGCGCGGCGGCCGAGGACGCCTGCGGCGCGCCCGGGCCGGCGCCGGGCGGGCGCCGCAAGAGCGGCACGAGCGGCGCCAGCACCGCGAAGACGCCGAGCACGACCCAGTAACAATCGCGGAACGCGAGCACCGCCGCCTGACGCGAGACGATCAGGTCGAGCGTGTGGCGCGCGGCGTCCATGGCGCTGGTCGGGTCGAGCCCGCGCTGCACCAGCACGCCGGCGATCCCCGCCAGCCGCTCCTGGGTCGCCATGCTGAACGGCGAGACACTCTCGGACAGATAGGCGTGGTGCAGCACCGCGCGGTGATCGACCAGGGTCGCGAGCACGGCGATGCCGAGGCTCCCGCCGACCTGGCGGAACAGGTTGTAGAGCCCCGCTCCCTGCAGCATGTCCTCGGGCGGCAGGCTGCGCAGCGTGGCGAGCGAGAGCGGCACGAACATCAGCCCGAGCGCCACGCCGCGCGTGATCTGCGGCCAGAACAGGTCGGCCTCGCCGCTCTGCAGCGTCCAGTGACTCATCGCCCACAGCGTGGGCACGAAGATCGCGATGCCGGTCGCGAACAGCGGCGCGGGCCCGAAGCGCCACACCACGCGGCCCGCGATCGGCATGACCAGCGCGGTCGCGAGCGACGACGGAGCGATCGCGAGGCCCGACTGCCACGAGCTCCAGCCCAGCACCTGCTGCGTGAACAGCGGGAACAGGAACACGCTGCCGTACAGGCCCACGCCCATCATCGCGCCGTAGATCGAGCCGATCATGAGTGACCGGTGGCGGAACACGCGCAGGTCGACCACCGGATGCTCGTGGTGCAGCTCGTGCCACACGAAGTACGCGAGCGATGCCACGCAGGTCACGGCCAGGAACGTGATGAAGTCACTCTCGAACCAGTCGAGCCGGTTGCCGCGCTCGAGGAAGGTCTGCAGCGCGCCCACGCCGACCACCAGGAGGACGATGCCCCGCCAGTCCACGCCCTCCACGCGGCGCACGAACTTGGGCTCGGGCAGGTAGCTCCAGCACAGGAACGCCGCGATCAGGCCGAGCGGAATGTTCACGTAGAAGATCCACGGCCAGGACCACTGGTTGGTGATCCAGCCGCCCAGCGTCGGGCCCAGGCTCGGGCCCAGCGTCGCGCCCATGCCGAACAGCGCCTGGCCGCTGCCCTGACGCTGGGGCGGGAACGACTCCATCATGACCGACTGCGAGGTCGACAGCAGCGCGCCGCCGCCCATGCCCTGGATCACTCGGAACACGACCAGCTGGGGCAGCGTGTGAGACAGTCCGCACAGGAACGACGCGGCCGTGAAGATCAGGATCGAGCCCACGAAGTAGCGCCGCCGGCCGAAGCGGCCCGACAGGAAGCTCGTCATCGGAATCACGATCACGTTGGCGATGATGTAGCTCGTCACCACCCACGAGATCTCGTCCACCGTCGCACCCAGGTTGCCCATCATGCTGGGCAGGGCGACGTTCACGATCGACGAGTCGAGGATCTCCAGCACCAGCGCCAGCATGACCCCGATGAGCATGAGGGTCTTGCGCAGATCCATGCGGAACTCGTCCGGGATCGGGAGCGTGGGTAGGGTGCCCACGCGATCATCGGACGTGGGTAGGGTGCCCACGCGATCATCGGACGGGGCGCGGAGCGTGGGTAGGGTGCCCACGCGACCATCGGACGGAGATTCAGCGGAGGCGGACACTCACGCTCACCGAGAGCCCGACCGAGAGCGGTTCGGCCGGGCCCGAGGCGACGTCCGCGGCGCCCGCTGGCTCGGGGTCGAGCGCGATGCGCACCGGGATGCGCTGCACCACCTTGGTGAAGTTGCCCGTGGCGTTGTCGGGCGGCAGCAGCGCGTACTTGGCGCCGGTGGCCGGCGAGATCGACTCGACGTGACCGCGCCACACGTGGTCGGGGAAAGCGTCGACGCGGATCTCGACCGGATCGCCGGGGTGCATGCGCCCGACCTGGGTCTCCTTGAAGTTGGCGGTGACCCAGTTGCCCTCGCGCGCGGTGAGCGCGAACAGCGCCTGGCCGGGAGACACGTTGGCGCCCAGCTCGACCGACCTGCGGCCCACGTCGCCGTCGAAGGGCGCGCTGATCGTGGCGTGCGAGAGCGCCAGCTCGGCCTCGCGCAGCGATGCCTCGGCCTGCAGGACGGGCGCCGCGTTCACCACCGACGCGCGCTCCGCGAGCTCGCGCTGCTCGGCCGCGTGCAGCTCGGCCATCGCCGCGTCGCGCGCTGCGACCGCGGCGTCGAGCTGGTTCTGACTCGAGACCTTGCGCTCGAACAGACCCTTCGCGCGCTCGAGCTCCTGCTCGGCGTGTTTCACGCGCACCGCGGCCCCACGGGCCTGCGCGGCAGCGGCCTCGGCGGCGGCCTGTGACTGGGCCATGCGGTTCTTCGCGGCCTCGACGTCGGCTCTGGCATGGGCCACGCGCGCCTCGAAGTCCGCGGGGTCGAGCTGCACGAGCGGCTGGCCGGCGCGCACGTGCGAGTTCTCCTCGACGAACACCTGACTCACCTGGCCGGCCACGCGCGGCGAGATCAGCACCATGTGGCCCTCGACGAAGGCGTCGTCGGTGCTCTCGCGCCCGCGCAGGGCCACGAACCAGTAGCCGATCGCGGCCAGCACCAGCACCAGCACCGCGGCGCCCACGCCCTCGCGCAGGCCGACCTTCAAGCGGCCGCGTTCGCGTCCTTCGAGCGCCGCCTCAGCCACGAGTCACTCCGCGCTTGCGCGCCGCCGGCTCGCGCACGCCGTCGAGGAAGATCGAGGTGAAGCTCTCGGCCACGCGCTCCGGGTCGTAGTGCACGGGGTCCTTCTGGCCGAACACGGTGCGCGCGATCAGGTGGTCGGCGACCATGCCCACGAACGCGCGCGCCGCGAGCACGGGCTCCAGGTCGCGGAACTCGCCGTCGCGCGTGCGCTGCGCGATGTAGCGGGTCAGGAACTCGCGCACGCGCCGCATGCGCTTCTCGTAGAAGGGGCGCGCCATCTCGTGCCCCTCGAGCGCGGAGTAGAGCAGGAGCCGCAGGAACGACGGGTCGGACTCGACGCTCTCCAGGATCGCGACCGCGAGTGTCTGGAACACTTGCCGGTCGTCGCGCGCCTGCGCGAGCGGCTCCACGCCGTCGATCGCCATGGGCACGGTCATGCGCGCGTCCAGGATGGCGGCGTAGATCGCCTCCTTGCTGGGGAAGTGCCGGTAGAGCGCGGCCTCGGTGATGCCGACCGCGTTCGCGACGTCGCGCGTGGTGGTGCCGCGGAAGCCGCGCGTGCCGAAGCAGCGCGCGGCCTCGCGCAGGATCTGGCCGCGGCGCTCTTCGGAGGTAGGCCGCGGCCGGCGCGCGGCACGCGCGCGCACGGCGCTGGCTCGAGGGGTGGCTCGCATCTAGTAAACGTTTACTAACAAGATTCCGGCGCCCGGTCAAACGCGCGAATTCGTGTAGATTGCGCGCCCATGAGTGTCAGCGACGCCGAGCCCGCAGCGCTGCGCGCCGCGCGCGAGTTGGCCGGCGAGGTGCGCGCCGCGGCGGCGGAGGCCGAGGCCGCGCGCACGCAGCCGGCGGCGCTGATGCGCAAGCTCGCCGGCGCGGGCGTCATGGGCATCTGCGTGCCGGCGCGCTTCGGCGGCAGCGAGCTCTCCCCAGCGGACGTGCTGCGCGTGATCGAGGAAGTGTCTCGCGCAGATGGCGCGGCCGGCTGGTGCGTGATGATCGGCGCGACCACGGGCGTGCTCGCGGCGTCCCTGCCCGAGGCGCAGGCAGCGCAGATCTACGGCGCGAATCCGGCCGTGATCACCGGCGGCGCGGCCGCGCCGCTGGGCCGCGCGCGCGCCGTGCCGGGCGGACACGAGGTCAGCGGCCGCTGGCCGTTCGGCAGCGGGTGTCTGCACTCGGACTGGCTGGTGGGCGGCACGGCGCCCGACGCGGCGGGTGAGTCGCGGCTGTTCTTCTTCGCGCGCGACCAGGTGCGCGTGCTCGACACCTGGTACACGGGCGGGCTGCGCGGGAGCGGCAGTCACGACTTCGAAGTGACCGACGCCTTCGTGCCCGACGGCCGCTCGCTGGTGATCGGCGAGCCGCCGCGCTGCCCGGGGCCGCTGTACCGGTTCCCGACCTTCGGGCTGCTCGCGCTCGGCGTGTGCGCAGTCACGCTGGGCATCGCGCGCCGCGCGCTGGACGAGCTGGTCGCCCTGGCGGGCGCCAAGGTGCCCACGGGCAGCGGGCGGAACCTGGCCGCGCGCGCGGTCGTGCAGCGCCAGGTGGGCGAGGGCGAGGCGGCGCTGCGCTCCGCGCGCGCCTACGTGTACGACGCGGTCGGCCAGGCCTGGCAGATCGCCCAGCGCGGCGAGTCACTGCCGATCGAGACGCGCGCGGACCTGCGGCTGGCGGCCGCGAACGCGGCCTGGAGCGCCGCCCGCGCCGTCGACCTGGCCTACCACGCCGCCGGCGGCACTTCGGTCTACGACGCGAGTCCGCTCTCGCGCTGCTTTCGCGACGTGCACGTCGCCACCCAGCACATCATGGTCGCGCAGCCGATCTTCGAGCTCGCGGGCCGCGTGGCGCTCGGTCTTTTGGTGGAACGCGGCGCGCTGTGAGTCACACCCAGCGCAGGACGACGGCCCAGAAGCGGTCGCGCATGCGCTCGAGCCAGCTCCGGCGGCCCAGTGACTCGAGCGTGACCTCGCGCGCCTGCGCGATGTCGGCGTCGAACAGATCGATCGTGCGCTTGGCGACGTCGGCGTCCTCGATCACCAGGTTCACTTCGTAGGAATGCTCGAAGCTCTGGCGGTCGAGGTTCGAGGTGCCCACCGCGCACCAGTCGCCGTCGAAGCAGGCCAGCTTGGCGTGCATCATGGCGGCGTCGTACTCGAACACCCGCACCCCGCAGGCGAGCAACCCCGGGAGCACGGCGCGCGTGGCCCGCATGAGCGAGGGATGGTCGGTGCGCGTGCCCGCGAGCAAGAGAGTGACGCTCACGCCGCGCGCGCTGGCCGCGGCGAGCAGCTCCAGCACGCGGCGGCCGGGCGCGAAGTAGGGCGAGACCAGCCGCACCGCTCCCTGCGCGTGCTCGAGCGCTGCCAGCAACAGGTCGCGCGTGCGCCGGCGGCGGTAGGTCGGGCCGTCGGCCAGCACGGCGCAGCGCACGTCGCCGGCCGGGGCGGGCGCGCGCTCGAGCAGTGAGTGCCAGGCGACCTCGGGCCCGTCGGCGCGGAACCAGCTCTCGAGGAACACCGCCTCGAGGTCGCGCACGCACGGGCCCTCGACGCGCACGTGCGCGTCGCGCCACTCCTCGCCCGAGGGCTTGCGGCCCAGGCCCGAGATGTACTCGTCGCCGATGTTGAGCCCGCCCATGAAGGCCACGCTGCCGTCGACCACCAGGATCTTGCGGTGGTCGCGGCGGCGCGGCGCGAAGCGCGGCCACAAGCGCACGATCGGGTTGAAGGCGATCGCCTGTCCGCCCGCGGCGCGCAGCGGCTCGAGCGCCGCGTCGTCGAGCCCGAACGAGCCGAGCGAGTCGTAGAGCACCCGCACCTCGACGCCGACCGACGCGCGCTCGGTGAGCGCGGCGAGAAACTCGCTGCCGATCTCGTCCGTGCGCAGGATGTAGGTCTCCAGGTGGATGCGCCGGCGCGCGCGCTCGATCGCGGCCAGCATGGCCTGCAGGCCGACGCGCCCGGTCTCGTACAGGTCGACCCGATTCCCGTCCGTGAAGCGCAGCTCCCGCGTGCGCACGAGCTCCGCGATCGCGCGCGGGCGCGGCACCAGGCCATTGCGGCGCAACGGCGAGCGGAGACGCTGGCGGCGGCGTTTGCCCCGGGACACGCGCAGAGCTTAGCCGGCGGGCTCGGGTGATCGAGGTCACTCAGGCGCTCCCGCGGGCGCCGATCGAACAGGCGACGGGTCACTCCTCGGAAAACGGGGAAGGGGCGGCGCTCGGGGGGCCGGGCGCCGCCCCGATACGTCGTCCGCACGCTTCCCGAGTAGAATCGCCGCGTGGCGGCCCGAAAGAAGGCGACCGGAGGCAAGAAGAAGGCGGGCGCCGCGCGCAAGCGACTCACGCCCGCGAAGGAGCGCCGCGGGCCCGAGGCCACGGCGGCCCCGCTTCTGCCGGACGCCGCGGAGCTCGGCGAGCTCTCTGCCGCCGTGATCGCCGCCGGTGGCGCGCCGGCCGGCGCCTACCGCGATCCGCTGTCGAGTCATGCGCTGCTGCTCGCGGTGCTGCCGCTCGAGGCGATCGAGCCCACCCCGTTCCAGCGCGATCTCTCGCCCACGCACGTGAAGCGGCTGGCGCAGAAGATCGAGGAGTCGGGGCCGTTCCTCGACCCGGTCATCGCCGTGCGCGGCGGCGGCCGCTTCTGGACGCCCAACGGGAGACACCGGCTCGCGGCGGCGAAGCTCCTCGGCATGCGCGCGATCACCGCGCTCGTGTCGGCCGACGAGGCGCTCGCGTACAAGATCCTCGCGCTCAACACCGAGAAGGCGCACAACACCAAGGACCGCAGCCTCGAAGTGATTCGCATGGCCCAGGCGCTGGCCAAGGAGCGGCCGCGCACGGCGGAGTCGCAGCTCGCGGCCGAGTTCGAGCAGCCCGCGTTCCTGACCCTGGGCCTGTGCTACCAGAGCGCGCCGCGCTTCGCGGGGGGCGCGTACCTGTCGTTCCTGCGCCGGGTGGACCGCTTCTCGGAGAAGTCACTCCCGGCGGCGCTGCGCGAGCGCGCCGGCTACTCGGCGCGCCTGCTCGAGATCGACGCGCGCGTGAAGGAGATCGTGACGGGTCTGCAGGAGCGCGGCTTCCAGTCACCGTATCTGCGCACGCTCGTGGTCGCGCGCATCAACCCGGTGCGCTTCGTGAAGCCGAAGAAGGGCGACTCGGCGCCGCCCATGCCGATCGGGGCGGCGCTCACGCGCATGGCGGCCTCCGCCCGGAAGTTCGACCCGGGCTCGGTGCGCGAGCGCGACCTGGCGCTGGCGGCGGCCATGGGACCGGCCGAGCCCGAGGCGGAATGAAGCGCTTGCGCTGCTGGGTCACGGGGCGGGTGCAGGGCGTGTTCTTCCGCGGTGCGACTCAGGAGCGCATGCGCGAGCTCGGCGTGCGCGGCTGGGTGCGCAACCTGCCCGACGGGCGCGTCGAGGCGCTGGTCGAGGGCGACGACGCGGCGCTCGAGCAGGCGCTCGCGTTCCTGCGCCGCGGTCCGCGCGGCGCGCTCGTGACCGGGGTCGAGGTGGCCGACGCGAGCGCCGGCGAGACACTCGGCGCCTTCGAGATCCGGCGCTGATGGCCCGCATCGCGCTGAGCGGGGCATCCGGCCTGGTCGGTGCGCGCCTGGCCGAGGCGCTGGGCGCCGACGGCCACCGCGTGCTGCGGCTGGTGCGCGGCAGCGCGGCCGAGAACGAGCTCCAGTGGGACCCCGCGCGGGGCCGGCTCGATCCCGCGCGGCTCGCGGGGCTCGATGCGTTCATCCACCTGTCGGGGGAGCGGGTCGCCGGCGTGCGCTGGACCGCCGCGCGCAAGCAGGAGATCGCGGCCAGCCGCGTGGCGTCGACCACGCTCGTGGCCGAGACGATCGCGCGCCTCACGCCGCGGCCGGCGCTGCTCTGTGCCTCGGCGATCGGCTACTACGGCGACCGCGGCGGTGAGTGGCTGGAAGAGACGAGCCCGGCGGGACAGGGCTTCCTGGCCGATGTGTGCGCGCAGTGGGAGCGCGCGTGCGAGCCCGCGCGCGCGGCGGGCGCGCGCGTGGTGAACCTGCGGCTCGGGGTCGTGCTCGATCCGAACGGCGGCGCGCTGGCGCCGCTGGCGCTGCAACACCGCCTCGGGCTCGGCGGGCGCGTCGGGCCCGGCACGCAATGGGTGTCGTGGATCACGAGCGCCGACGTGTGCGCCGCCGCACGACACATCCTGGTGACGCCCGCGCTCGTGGGCGCGGTGAATCTGGTGGCGCCCCAGCCGGTGACCAACGCCGAGCTCTCGAAGGCGCTCGCGCGCGCGCTGCACCGGCCGGCCGTTCTGCCGCTGCCGGCCGCGCTGTTGCGGCTGGCGCTGGGCGAAGCGGCCGACGGCATGCTGCTCGCGAGTCAGCGGGTGCGGCCCGCCAAGCTCCTGGCCAGCGGGTTCCGCTTCCAGGATCCCGAGCTCGAGCCGGCGCTGCGCAAGCTGCTCGCCTGACTCAGTGGACTCCGACGCCCGGCACGAGCGCCCCCGGCTCGATGCCGAGCGAGCGCAGCGCCACGTCCCACATGCGCTCCGCCGGCGTGTCGAACACCAGCTCCGGAGTGACATCGCTCGTGAGCCACGCGCCCTGCGCCAGCTCGCTCTCGAGCTGATGCGCGCCCCAGCCGGCGTAGCCCGCCAGGAAGCGCACGCGGCGCGGCGGGTGCTCGATCAGCGCGCGGAAGTTGTGGGGCGAGGTCGAGAGCGACACGCCGTCGCTCACCTCGAGCGTGCCCTCGCCGGCGACCGCCTGCGTGGGCTCGTGCAACAGCCAGCCGGTCTCGGGACTCACCGGCCCGCCGATCCAGATCACCGCCGACGGATCGCCGCGCCAGCGCATGCCCATGGGAGCGGTCACGTCGATCACCGGTGTCTCGCTCGGCCGGTTGATCACCAGGCCGAACGAGCCCTGGTCGCCGTGCTGCACCATGAGCACCACGGCGCGGGCGAAGTTCGGATCGTCGAGCTGCGGCATGGCGAGGAGGAGGCCCGGCGCGATCGAGTCACCGCTCATGCCCGAAGTCTACTCCGCGACGCGCGCCTGCGCAGCGTCGATCGCGGCGTGCACCGCGTCCGACAGCGCGGTCACGGCTGCGCGGCCCGCGCGCGGCTCGCCCAGCCCGTTCGACAGGATCGCGACCGCGAGGTCGCGGCTCGGGTCCGCGAACGCCGTGTTCACCAGGAAGTGCCCGCCGTGTCCGAACGTGCCCGGCGTCGCGCGCGTGCCGCAGTCATCGAGCGACGGCACCACGTGCTTCAGGTGGAAGCCGAGCCCCCACGGAATGTCGAGCAGGAACGTGCGGTCGCGGATGCCGACTGCGTGCGGGAAGGTGGCGGCGCGCAACATCGCCGCGGACAGGATGCGCCCGTGGGCGCCGCGCCCGCCGGCGAGCAGCGCGCGGTAGAACGCGACCAGGCTGCGCGCGCGCGCGATGCCGCCTCCGCCGGGAATCACCGCGGAGTGTGTGCGCGGGTCGTTCCACCAGTCGGCCTCTGCCTGCGGTGGCGCGCCGCGCACGTCGCGCGTAGTCACGCGCAGCGGTGGCGCGGCCAGCTCCTCGGGCCGGCCCAGCGTGAAGCCGTCGCGCGGAATGCCCAGCGGATCGAGCACGCGCGCGCGCAGTGAGTCGTAGAGCGGCCGTCCGTCGAGCCGCTGCAGCAGCTCGCCGGCCACGAACCAGGCCGACGACGGGTGGTAGCCGCGGTCGGTGCCGGGCTCCCAGGCGGGCGTCATGTCGCACACGAAGCGCAGCGCCTCGTTCCAGTCGCGAGACACCCGCGCCAGCGCCCGCGACAGCTCGGGCGTGTTGTCGGGGAAGCCGCCGCGGTGCGACAAGAGCTGCGCCAGAGTCACCTTGTGCTTGCCGTGCGCGCCGAACTCCGGGATGTGAGTCGCGACGCGCGTGTCGAGCGCGAGCTTGCCCTCGTCGACGGCCTGCAGCAGCGCCACCGCCACGAACGGCTTGGTCGAGCTCCACAAGACGTAAGTCGCGTCGCTCGTGGCGCCCGGCCCGAGCGCGCGCTCGAACACGCGCCGGCCGCGCCAGTCGACGGCGATCTGCAGCGTCGGCCGCAGGCCCGACGCGATCTGGCGCTCCATCTCGGCTTCGAGCGCGGTGAAGTCCGGTTCCACGAAGGCCCGCATGATACGCTGGCCGCAGGGAGGAACCGCCGTGCAGCTTCCGCTCTACTTCGACTACGCGTGTCCGTGGGCGTACCTGGGCTCGCACCGCGCCGAGGCGTATTTCCGCGACCTCGGGGTCGAGATCGACTTCCGGCCGGTGCACCTGCGCCGGCTGGTCGAGCCCGGCGTCGGCAAGCCGCCCGAGCTCGGTCCGCGCAAGACCGCCAACTACGCCAACGACGTGCGTCACTGGGCCGAAGCGCTGGGCGCGCAGATCGACCCGGCCGCGCGCGCCCTGTACAAGAGCGACACACAGCTCGCCCTGCGCTGCGCGCTGGTCGCCAAGGACATGGGCCGCTTCCGCGAGCTGCACTACCCCCTGTACCGCGCGCGCTGGGCCGAGGCCCGCGACCTCTCCGACGAGTCATTGCTCGCGCAGCGCATCCGCGCCGCCGGCCTCGACCCGGACGCGGTTCTAGAGCGCGCGAAGTCGGCCGAGCTCGAGGCGCGACTCACTCGCGACACGGAGGCCGCGGTGGCGCGCGGCGTGTTCGGCGTGCCGACCCTCTTCGTCGGCGACGAGATGTTCTGGGGCAACGATCGCTTCGAGCTGGTGCGTTTCTACGTGTCCAAGGCCGCGCGCGGCTAGTCCGTCACGGCGAAGGAGAACGGCGTGTACAAGGTGGTGGCAGCCTGGTCGCATCCCAAGCCCGCGGACGTGGCGGCGTTCGAGAAACACTACCTCGAGGTCCACGTGCCGCTCGCGCGCGCGGTCCCCGAGCTGCGGCGCATCGTGCTGACGCGCACCGACGCCGGCCTCGAGGGCGGCGCGCCGGTCTTCCACCGGATCGCCGAGATGGCCTTCGACAGCGAGGAGGCGCTCACCCGCAGCAGTCACTCCGCGCCCTGGAAGTCGCTGCGCGAGGACGCGGGCGTGATGATCGGCAAGTTCGGCGTCAAGCTCGACGTGGGCATCGGCTGGGAGGACGCCGCGAGCTTCGGCGGCGGCTTCGACCTCGACGGCGTCGACCGCCTGCTCGCCACGACGCGCGCGGTGCGCAAGCGCCTGGACCTGGCCAAGCCCGTGCCCAGGTCGGTGATCCTGGAGTGCATCCGCCTGTCCCAGCAGGCGCCGACCGGCTCCAACCGCCAGGGCTGGCGCTGGCTCGTGGTGACCGACGCGAAGAAGCGCCAGGCGCTCGCCGAGATCTACAAGCGCGGCGGCGCGCAGTATCTCGAGCAGGCCCTGAAGGCGACACCGCCCGGGGAGGCACAGACCCGGCGCGTATACGACTCCGCGCTCTGGCTGGTCGACCACCTGCACGAGGTGCCGGTGCACGTGATCCCGTGCGCGCTGGGGCGCGTGAACGACTCACTCCCGCTCGGCATGCGCGCAGGCTTCTACGGCTCGATCTACCCCGCGGTCTGGAGCTTCCAGCTCGCTCTGCGCTCGCGCGGGCTGGGCTCGGTGCTGACCACCCTGCACATGAACCGCGAGGAGGAGGCGGCCGAGCTCTTGGGCATCCCCAAGGACGTGACCCAGGTCGGGCTCCTGCCCGTCGCCTACACCAAGGGCATGGACTTCAAGCCCGCCGACCGGCCCGGCGCCGACTCGATCACCTACTTCGAGCGCTGGGGCTGAGTGCCGGAATGCCCGGGTGAACGATCCGGGCCGACGAGACGAAAGCGCTCGATCGGTCTACCGTCCTGGCCAGACCCCAGCGAGTGGAGGGCGCCATGCAGATCCGGGTGAACGGGACCGCGCACGAGCTCGACGTCGAGAGCGAGATGCCGCTGCTCTGGGCGCTGCGCGACCAGCTCGGCCTGACCGGGACCAAGTACGGCTGCGGTGTCTCGTACTGCGGGGCGTGCACGGTGCTCGTCGACGGCAAGGCGGTGCGCAGCTGCGTGCTGCCCGTGGCCGCGGCCGAAGGCCACGAGGTCACCACGATCGAGGGGCTGGCGAGCGGGGGTACACTGCACCGTGTACAGCAGGCCTGGCTCGAGCATCAGGTGCCGCAGTGCGGCTACTGCCAGTCGGGCCAGATCCTGGCGGCGGCCGCGCTGCTCGACGCGAACCCGAAGCCGAGCGACGCCGAGATCGACGCCGCGATGACCAACGTGTGTCGCTGCGGCACCTACGGCCGCATCCGCGCGGCCATCCACGCCGTGGCGCGGGGCTAGGAGGCGCCATGGCACTCACCCGGCGCGCCTTCATCGTCGGCGGGACGCTGGCAGGCGGCGGACTCCTGCTGGGCTACGCCCTGTCTCCTCTGTCGAACCTGAAGCGCGCGCGCTCGCTCGGCGCCGCCGGCGACGAGGTGCTGCTCGCCACCTGGGTGAAGCTCGCCCCCGATGGCACGGTGACCGTGATCGTGCCGCACTCCGAGATGGGCCAGGGCGTGCACACGTCGCTGCCCATGATGCTCGCCGAGGAGCTCGACGCCGACTGGAGCCAGGTGCGCGTGGAGCAGGCGCCGGCGGACCCGGCGTTCGCGAACGGTGCGCTGGCACGCGGCTATCTCTTGGGTGACTACGAGATACCCGCGTCGCTCTCGGGCGCGACCGACTTCGCCACGCGCAAGATCGCCGAGTTCAAGCACGTGCAGATCACCGGCGGGAGTCTCTCGGTGCGCGCGACCGGCATCGCGGGCATGCGCCGGACCGGCGCCGCCGCGCGCTGGATGCTGGTCCAGGCCGCGGCCGCGCAGTGGAAGGTGCCCGCGTCCGAAGTCACCACCGAGAAAGGCCGCCTCTTCCACGCGAAATCGGACCGCTCGGCCGGCTACGGCGAGCTCGCGAGCGCCGCGGCCGCATTCGATCCGCCGGCCGACGTGCCGCTGAAGGCGCGCGAGCGCTACACGATCGTCGGGCAGCCGATCCAGCGCCTCGACCTGCCCTCGAAGGTCGATGGCAGCGCGCGCTACGGCATCGATACCCGGCTTCCGGGCATGCTGTTCGCCGCGGTGCGCGCGAGCCCGGTGTTCGGCGGGCGCGTGACGCGCTTCGACGCGGCGGCGGTCTCGAGCCGGCGCGGCGTGGTGAAGGCGTTCGAGCTCCCGGGTGCGGTCGCCGTCGTGGCCGACAACTACTGGCGCGCCAAGCAGGCGCTCGAGGCGCTGCCCGTCGAGTTCGCGGGCGGCGCCGCGAGTCACTCGTCGGGATCGATCTTCTCCGGCATGGAAGCGGCCTTGAAGGCCGGCGGCCTGCACAAGGACTGGGCGCACGGCGACGCCGACGGCGCGCTGGCCGGCGCCGCGCGCGTGGTCGAGGCGACCTACCGCGTGCCCTATCTCGCCCACGCCTGCATGGAGCCGGTGAACTGCACCGCCTGGTTCCACGACGGCCGGCTCGAGGTCTGGGGCGGCTTCCAGGACGGGCTGGGCGCGCGGGCCAAGGCGGCCGAGCTGTCCGGACTGTCGTTCGAGCGAGTCACTCTGCACCACACCGCGATGGGTGGCGGCTTCGGGCGCCGCGGCCCGACGCTGAACTATCTCGAGCGCGCGATCGACGTCGCCAAGCAGCTCGACCGCCCGGTGAACGTGATCTGGTCGCGCGAAGAGGACATGACTCAGGACAACTACCGCAACGCATCGATCTCGCGCATGCGCGGCGGGCTCGATGCCTCGGGGCGCACGGTCGCCTGGCTGCAGGAGTTCACCGAGAAGCACGATCCCTCCGACGCGAACCACATCGCCTACGGCATCGAGCACCGGGCCGCGCGCTTCGCCTCCGGCACCGACCCGATCCCGTTCGGCCCGTGGCGCAGCGTCGACAACAGCATCCACGGCTTCTTCATCGAGTCGTTCGTGGACGAGCTCGCGGCCGCCGCCCAGCGCGACCCCTATGAATACCGCCGCGAGCTGCTCGCCGGCGCGCCCCGACACCGCGCGGTGTTGGAGGCGGTGGCGAAGCTCTCGGGCTGGGGCGGCCCCACGCCGCCGGGACGCGCCCGAGGCATCTCGCTGAAGGAGGCGTTCGACACGATCGTGGCGCAGGTCGCCGAGGTCTCGGCGGGCGAAGACGGCCGCGTGCGCGTGCACAAGGTGTGGTGCGCGGCGGACCCGGGCGAGGTGGTACACCCGGACGGCATCCGGGCGCAGCTCGAGGGCGGCATCATCTACGGACTCACGGCCGCGCTCTACGGCGAGATCTCGATCCGGGACGGGCGAGTCGTGGAGCAGAACTTCCCCGACTACCCGATGGTGAAGCTGGCCGATGCGCCGGTGATCGAGCTCGCGCTCGTGCCGTCGGGCGCGCACGCGGGCGGCGCGGGCGAGCCCGGCACGCCGCCGATCGCTGCGGCCGTGGCGAACGCGGCCTTCGCGCTCACCGGCCGGCGCCTGCGCGAGCTGCCGCTGCGCAAGCACGACCTGCGCACGCCGCCTAAAGAGTGGAAGCCGGAGCAGGGCGGGAACGAGTCCAGCACCTGACTCCACGAGTCAGAGGCGCATGATCCCCGGGCGCGGCACGCCGGTGTCGTAGGACTCGCGCGTGAGCGGCGCGCCCAGCTCGGCCAACACCTTCCGGTGTTGGGTTGGAGGCGCGCGCAGCATGGCCTCTTCGAACGGCCGTAGGCGCGCCAGCTCGTCGAGCGCGGCCGCGCGCGCCAGGAACGCCGCGGTCTTCGGCCAGCGGGTCTCGTCGAGACGATGGCGGCCGAGCTCCAGGTTGCGGTAGACCGCGGCGATCGTGAGGTCGGGCACGGTCGGCTCCGCGCCGAACAGGAAGCCGCGCTCGGGCAGCTCGCGCTCGAGATACCCGAGCACCTCGGGGATCTCCACCGCCACGGTCTTCTCGATCGCGGCCGGGTCCGGCTTGGCGCCGAACACGAAGCGGTTCACCACCAGCGGATACCAGTACTGCCAGATGAACACGTCGCCCATGCGCGAGTCGGCGTACTCCTCGAGCCAGCGCGCGCGCGCGCGCGCCGCCAGGCCGCGCGGGTAGAGCGCCGGCTCGGGCGTGCGCTCCTCGAGATACTCGCAGATCACCGTGGAGTCCACGAGCGCGAGGTCGCCGTCCAGGAGCACCGGGATGCGCCGCAGCGGCGAGAGCTGCGAGAAGCGCTCGTCGCCCATGAAGGGCGTGATCGGGTCGATCTCGTAGGCGATGCCCTTGCGCTGCAGCACCGCCAGCACCTTGCGCACGTAGGGCGAGAGGTAGCTGCCGACGATCGTGACCGGCCGGGTCATACGATGCGGCTCTCGCGGCCCGCCCAGTACTTCTCGCGCAGCCGGCGCTTGGCCATCTTGCCCGTCTCGGTGCGCGGCACGTCCGACGCGAAGTCGATGGTGCGCGGGCACTTGTAGTGCGCGAGCGCGCTGCGGCAGAACTCGATCAGCTCGCGCTCCAGCGCCGGGCCGGGACTCACTCCGGCCGCGGGCACGACCACCGCCTTCACCTCTTCGCCCAAGTCTTCGTTGGGCACGCCGATCACCGCCACGTCCTGCACCTTGGGGTGCATGATCAGGTGGTTCTCGGTCTCCTGCGGGTAGATGTTCACGCCGCCCGAGATGATCATGTTCGACTGCCGGTCCGTGAGATACACGTAGCCTTCGGCGTCCTTGTAGCCGATGTCGCCGATCGTGAATAGGCTGCCCTTGTAGGTCGACGCGGTCTTGTCCGGATCCTTGTGGTAGGAGAAGCGGGCGCTCGGGTCCGAAGGGGCGTCGAAGTAGATCGCGCCCTCGCGGCCGGGCTCGTCGAACTCCAGGCCGTTCTCGTCCAGCGTGTGCACCACGCCGCCCGCCCAGTGCCGGCCCACGGAGCCCTTGTGAGTCAGCCACTCCTGCGCGCGGATCAGCGTGCCGCCGCCTTCGGTGCCGCCGTAGTACTCCATGATGGCGTCGCCCCACCAGGCGATCATCTGCTCCTTGAGCGGGATCGGGCAGGGCGCGGCCGCGTGGATCGCGACGCGCAGGCTCGATAGATCGGCCTTGTCGCGCACCGACTCGGGCAGGGAGAGGAGGCGCCGGAAATGAGTCGGCACGAACTGCGCCGAGGTCACGCGCTGGTCGGCGATCGTGCGCAGCACCTCTTCCGGCTCGAAGCGGCGCAGCACCACGGCCGTGGCGCCCAAGCGCTGCATCGACGACGTGAAGCCGATCGGCGCCGCGTGATACAGCGGCGCCGGCGTGAGATACACGTCGTTCTCGCTGATCCCGAACAGCATCGCCAGCCCCACCACGCCTGCCATGGTCGACGGGTGACCCGCCGGAAGGCGCGGCAGCGCGCGCCGCACGCCCTTGGGCTTGCCGGTGGTGCCCGACGAGTAGAGCATGACCGAGCCCTCGAGCTCGTCTTCGAGCGGCGCGTCGGCGGGCAGCTCGTCGAGCGCCTCGGCCAGGCTGCGGAAGCCGGGGATCTCGCCGCCGAGCGCGAAGCGGCCCGCGAGCTTGGGCGCGCGCGAAGCCACCCGCGCGGCGAGCTCGCCGAAGCGCGCGTGCGCGAACAGGAGCTTCGCGTCGCAGTTGTCGACGATGTACTGGATCTCGTCCTCCTGCAGGTGCCAGTTCACCGGCGTGAAGTAGAGCCCGACGCGGTGACACGCCCAGTACAGGTCGAAGAACTCGTCGTCGTTCGCGAGATACACCGCGATGCCGTCGCCGGGCTCGAGCCCCGCCTTGCGCAGCAGGTGGCCGATGCGCCGCGAGCGCTGCTCGAGCTGGCCGAAGGTCTCGACTGTCTCGCCGTTGCCGTAGATCAGGGCCGGCTTGTCCGGACTCTTGCGCGCAATTGCGGCCACCGTGGTCATGCTTTTCGCGACTCCCTCGCCGCGCCCCGCGGGCGCGCTGCATTCTACCCGAGGGGCCGCTAACCTCGCGCGCATGCCGGATCCGTCGCGCGACCTGCTCGCGTTCATCGACGCAGCTCCGACGCCCTACCACGCGGTGGCCGAGGTCTCGCGGCGGCTCGCCGAGCGCGGCTTCCGCGCCTGCAGTGAGAGCGAGCTGTGGAGCCTGTCGCCGGGCGACCGCCGCTTCGTGGTGCGCAACGGGGGCAGCCTGCTGGCCTTCCAGGTGGGCGACGAGTCGCCGGTCGAGGGCGGCTTCCGCATCGTGGGCGCGCACAGCGACTCGCCCAACCTGCGCGCCAAGCCGCGCGCCGACGTGTCCGCGCACGGCTACCGGCAGCTGGCCGTGGAGCCCTACGGCGGCGTGCTCCTGCATACCTGGCTCGACCGCGACCTGTCACTGGCCGGGCGAGTCACTCTGCGCGAGCGCGACGGCGCGCGCACCGTGCTGGTCGACTTCGGCCGTCCGCTGCTGCGCATTCCCAGCCTGGCGATCCACCTGAACCGCGAGATCCGCGAGTCGGGCCTGAAGCTGAACCCCGAGACGCAGGCGCTCCCGGTCGTGGGGCTCGAAGGCGCGCCCGGCCTGGCGGCGCTGGTTGCGACCGAGCTGCGCGCGCAGCAGCTCGCCGACGTGGCTCCGGAAGACGTGCTGGCGCACGAGCTCATGCTCTACGACGCGCAGCCCGCCGCCGCGCTGGGCGCCGATGGCGCGTTCCTGGCCGCGCCCCGGCTCGACAACCTGGCCTCGTGTCACGCCGCCACCACGGCGCTGCTCGGCGCGGCGAACGCGCCGCTCGGCCGCGCCACGCGCGCGGTCGTGCTCTACGACCACGAGGAGGTCGGGAGTCAGAGCGCGCAGGGGGCGGCCGGCACGTTCCTGCTCGAGTCACTCGAGCGGATCGTGGGCGCGTTCAAGGGCGGCGAGCCGCAGGGCTTCGCGCGCGCGCGCTCGCGCTCGCTCCTGGTCTCGGCCGACATGGCGCACGGCGTGCACCCGAACTACGCCGAGAAGCACGACGCCGGTCACCGGCCGGTGCTCGGCCGCGGGCCGGTGATCAAGACCAACGTGAATCAGTCCTACGCCAGCGACGCGCGCACCGCCGGCGCGTTCGCCGCGCTGTGCGCCGAGGTCGGCGTGACGCCGCAGCAGTTCACGCCGCGCAACGACGGCCCGTGCGGCTCGACCATCGGGCCGATCAGCGCCGCGCGCACCGGCATTCCCGCGGTCGACGTCGGCAACCCGATGCTCTCCATGCACTCGTGCCGCGAGATGGCGGGCGCGGCCGACGTCGAGCCGATGATCCGCGTGCTGCAGGCCTTCTTCACCGGAGTTTGAGTCACAGGAGTTTCCATGTCCAAGAGACCGTTCGCCTGGCTGTGTGCGCTCACCCTGGCCCTGGGCTCGTGCTCCACGGGCACGTCGCCGCGCGAGATCGCGCAGGACGAGAAGGCGGGCCGGCTCGAGAGCGCCGCCGACAAGCTGCAGAAAGACGTCGACTCCGACCCCAAGGACTTCGACGCGCGCATGAAGCTGGGGCAGCTCTACTACGAGCTCGCGCGCAAGGCGATGGACGAGGGCAAGCAGACCGAGTACGTCGAGTATCTGCGCAAGGCGCAGAACGAGATCCTGGCCGCGGCCAAGCTCGAGCCCACCGACCCCAGCCCGCACACCTGGCTCGGCATCATCACGGCCTACGAAGGCGACTTGAGCGGCTCCGAGACCTCGTTCCGCAACGCGCTGCGGCTGGCGCAGGAAGACCGCTACCGGCAGTACGGCGGGACCTTCTACTCGAACCTGGCCCACATCTGCGTGTACAAGGGCGACCTCGAGGCCGCGCGCCGCTATCTCACCAAGGCGGGCAAGACCCAGGCGCCGCAGGACGAGCTCGACCGCATCTCCATCCTGCTGGCCTGGAAGGAGAACGACATGGTCGAGGCGCGCGACACCTTCAACGGCGCAGTCACTCTGTCGAAGGCCTTCTCCGAGACCTGGGACGGCGCGCCGCTGCCCAGGAAGATGAAGACCTTCGACGACTTCGCGGAGGCCTGCTGCAAGAACCCGACCTGCGGCCCGCACATGGAGAACGCGTGCAAGCGCGAGAAGCAGGCGGTCGCGCGGCGCGAGCTCGACCTGTCGACCGTGAAGGAGCAGCAGGACATCGAGCGCGAGCGCCGCGAGGAGCTGCGCAAGATCTACAAGACCAAGAAGGGCGGCGTCGACATCACCGTCGACGACGATCCGAACGCGGCCAACAACCAGACCCCGGCGCCGGCCCCGGCGCAGCCGAACACGACGCCGAAGAAGTGAGTCGCTAGCCCAGCGCGGCCTTCACGGCCGGATGCACGACCTCGCCGCCGCGAGTCACGAGCGCCCCGGCCGTGACCTCGTCGGCCAGGTCGATCTGCGCCTCGCCCTTCTTCAGCAGGTGCAGCAGGAAGTTCTGGAAGTTCTTCGAGAGCATCTGGCTGGCGTGCAGCGGGATGGTGCTGGGCACGTTGAGCGGCCCGTGCACGTGCACGCCGCCGTGGTCGACGATTTCGCCCGGCCGAGTGAGTGCGCAGTTCCCGCCCTGGTCGGCGGCGAGATCCACCACCAC
>DATKAO010000108.1 GCA_035498015.1 Myxococcota bacterium | reverse complement strand
GCGCAGCGCGGGCAGCCGCCCTCGTTGCAGTTGCGGATGCCGCGCGGCGTGCCGTTGTAGCCGGTCGAGATGATGCGGCGGTCGAGCGCGATCACGGCGCCGACCTTGCGCTTGATGCAGTTGCTGCGCGAGGCGACCACGCGCGCGATGTTCATGAAGTACTCGTCCCACGGCGGCCGGTCGCGAAAGAACAGACGGTCGCGCAGCACCTCCTCGAGCTGCGCCTCGAGCGCAGCCAGGTCGCCCTCGTTGCGAATCACTCGGTCGGCGAGGTCGCGCACGGCGAGCAGCTGCTGCGCGGCCCGGTCGCCGCTGCCGAGCTCGCGCGCCTCGAGCGACTGGAAGGTCTCGAAGTCGGCGCCGTCGCCCGGCCGTGCGCGCGTGAGCGAGCGCTCGAAGCGCAGCCGCGGGTCGGCGTCGATCCACAGGAGCAGGAAGTCGCCGCCCGCGCGCAGCGCCTCGACCTCGGAGGGGTGGCGGATCGAGTCGATCACGTGGTTGCGGTCCGACGGCAGCATGCGCTGCACCCGCTCGGCCAGCACCGCCGAGCCGAAGCGCTCGCGCAGCGCGCGGCCGCGCTCGATCATGTTCTCGCGCGTGGGCTCGAGCCCGTCGCGCGCCAGGTCGGCGCGGATCACGTCGGAGAGCGAGGCCGGGTAGAAGCCGCGGCGCTCCAGCAGGCGCACCACCTCGCCTTTGCCTGCCGCGATCGTTCCGGCGACGCCGACCTTCATCGTCTCTCCTCCCCTGGGCTGCAGAGTAACACTTGCGTGCTAGCCTCGCGCCCGGTGAATCGCGTGCGGACACTCGTCACGGGCGCCGCCGGCTTCGTCGGGGGTCACCTGATTCCCGCCCTGCGCGCCGCCGGCCGCGAGGTCGTGGGCGTGCACCTGCCGGGTCTTCCGCCCGGGGCCGCCGGCGACGTGGACTGGCGCGCCTGCGACCTGCGGGACCGGGGAGCGCTCGCGCGGCTCGTGGCCGAGGTCCGCCCGGTCGAGGTGATCCACCTGGCTGCGCTTGCCGCGCCTGCGGAGGCCGAGCGCGCGCCGCTCGAGGCGCTGCGCGCCAACTATCTCGCGCTCGATTCACTGCTGGCCGCGCTCGCGGCCGCGCCCGCCCGGCTCCTGTTCGTGTCCACCGGCGAGGTCTACGGCCCCGCGCGCGCCGACGCACCGGCACGCGTCGAGAGCGATGCGCTGCGGCCCATGAACCTGTACGCGGCGACCAAGGCCGCGGGCGAAGTGCGCGTGGGCTGGGCGGTGGAGGACGCCGGGCTCGACGCCGTGATCGCCCGGCCGTTCAATCACACCGGGCCGGGCCGGCCGGCGCTGTACGCGGAGTCGTCGTTCGCGGAGCAGCTCGCGCGCATCGAGCGCGGCGCGCAGGAGCCCGTGCTGCGCGTCGGCAACCTCGCGCCCGTGCGCGACTACTCCGACGTGCGCGACGTCGCGGCCGCCTACGTGCTGCTGCTCGAACGCGGCGCGCGCGGTGACACGTACAACGTGTGCTCGGGCGTGCGCCGCTCGATGCGATCCGTGCTCGAGCGCCTGATCGCGCGCTCGAGCGCGCGGCCGCGGGTCGAAGTCGACCCCGCGCGCTTCCGCGAGCTCCCGCCCGACGGCGTGGCGTTCGCGGGCGACGCCAGCCGCCTGCGCGCGCTCGGCTGGGCGCCGCAGCGCTCCGCGGACGACGCCTTCGACGCGCTGCTCGACGCCTACCGGGCCGCGGCTTGAGTCAACAGGCGCGCGCACCAGCGGTCGCCGGACTGGATCTCGCTCGACTCCCGGGCGGTCGCGAACGGGTGACTCGCGAGCGCCCGCTCCAGGCTGACTCGTTCGCGCGCGAGATAGCCGGAGAGGATCGCCACGCGCCGCGCGCGCGCGAGCAGGTCGGCGAGACACGGCAGGAGCTCGTGCAAGAGGAGGTTCGCGACCACCACGTCGAAGCGCGCCCCGGGCGCGAGCGCGTCGAGCGTGGCGCAGGCCAGACGCAGCGGCAGCCCGTTGCGCGCGCGGTTCTCGGCCGCGTTCACCAGCGCCACGGGATCGGCGTCGATGCCGGTCGCGGCCGCCGCGCCGCGGCGCAGCGCGCCCAGGCCCAGGATCCCGCTGCCGGTGCCGAGGTCGAGCACCGTGTCTCCGGGCCGCAGCGCCTCCTGCAAGAGCTCGAGCGAGAGCCGGGTGGTCGCGTGCTCGCCCGAGCCGAACGCCTGCTGCGGGTCGATCACGAGCTCGGGCGAGCCGGCCTGGGCGCAGAAGCTCGGCCGCACCCACAGCCCGCCGATGCGCCGGGGCGCGAGCCCCGCGCGCCAGGCGACCTCCCAGTCCTGCGCCACCACGGGCGCGAGCTCCACGAGCCGGACCGCGCGCGCCGGGTCGGCCAGCGCGCGCAGCGCCTCGGCGGGCGCGCCCGCGGCCGCGAACCACGCGCGCAGCTCGACCCGCTCGAGCGCGCCGTCGGCGGCGCGCTCCTCGATGCCGGAGGTGCCGAGTGACCACAGCTCGGCCACCAGGCGCTCCGCCTCGGCCTGCGGCGCCTCGAGCCGGGCGATCCAGCTTTCGGCGGGCGCTCGCCTGCGCACTCTGGCTCCTCCTCCCCGGCGCGTCCGCGCGCGCCGACAACATGCTGTCCTATCTCACTCACGTGGGCATCGGGCAGCTCCGGCTCCTGTGGTCGCGCGAGTCACTCACGCCCGAGAAGATCGCCCAGCTGCCGCCCGAGGAGCGCACCAACTACGAGGCGTTCCGCAGCGCGATCGCCTTCGGAGAGTCGCTCGGCCTCAGGCAGACCACAAGCTACAGCCGCCTGGCCGACACGGGGAAGGACTGGCTGGTGCAGGTGGTGACCGCCGCGCCCGCGAACGCGCTGCGGCCGGTGGAGTGGTGGTTCCCGATCGTGGGCAGCGTGTCGTACCGCGGCTACTTCGACGCGGCGCGCGCGCAGGCCTTCGCCGACGAGCTGCGCTCGGAGGGCCTCGACGTGTATCTGCGGCCCTCGCCGCTCTACTCCACGCTGGGCTGGTTCGAGGACCCGCTGCCCCGCCCGATCCTGCGCTGGCCGATCGAGGAGCTGGTCGACACCGCGATCCACGAGCAGACCCACCTCACGGTGTACGTGCCGAGCGACGTGTCCTACGACGAGAGCCTGGCCACGTTCGTCGCGCACCACGCGACGCTGCAGTATTTCGCCGACCGGCCCGAGCTCGCCGAACGCGCCCGTGAGGCCTTCGCCGACGAGCTCACGTTCGCGCGCCTGTTGAACGAGCTGCGCAACGCGCTCGATGCGCTCTACGCCGAGAAGCTCACGCCCGAAGAAGCGCGCGCGCGCCGCGCGCCGATCTTCGCGCGCTACCAGACCGAGGTGTACGCGGCGCAGCCCTGGAAGAGCCAGCGCTTCGCGCGCTTCCAGTCACTCGAGCTCAGCAACGCGTGGATCGTCGGGAACCGCGACTACTTGGGCCTGGTGCCTTGCTTCGAGCGCGAGCTCGCCGGCCTGGGCGGCGACCTGACGGCGTTCGTGAAGGCCCATCGCGAGAAGCCGGGTCACCGGCCCGAGGGCTGCGAGGAGGCGAAGTGACTCGCCCCTTCGTGTTCCTCGACCGCGACGGCACGCTGATCGAGGACCGCGGCTACGTGCACAAGCTCGAGGACTACGCGCCGTTGCCGGGCGCCTACGAGGCGGTGCGCGCGCTGCGCGCCGCGGGCTTCGGGACCGCGATCGTCACCAACCAGTCCGGGATCGGACGCGGTCTGTACGGCGAAGACGACTACGGGCGCTTCCAGGCGCACCTGCGCCGGGACTTCGCCGCGCACGGCGCGGAGCTCGACGCCGACTACCACTGCCCGCACCGGCCGGACGCGGGCTGTGAGTGCCGCAAGCCGCGGCCGGGGCTGGTCGTGCGCGCGCAGCGCGAGCTGGCGGTGGATCTCGCGCGCAGCTGGGTGATCGGCGACCAGGACAGCGACGTGGGCCTGGCGCGCGCGGTGGGCTGCGCCGCGGTGCGGATCGGAGCCGATGCTTCGAGTCTGCTCGAGGCGGTGCGCCGCTACGTGCTAGCCGAATCCCGGTAGCCAGCCGAACCAGCGCAAAGCGACCAGCAGGATGGCGAGCACCATCAGCACGTTCCAGACGCGATTCACCCGCTTCCAGTGCGCGGCGCGCTGCGCCTTCCAGGTCTCCGGGTCGACGTTGTCGGGCCTGCGAGCCATCGGCGCGGGATCTTACCAGTCGCGCCACTCCGGATTCAGCCAGGGCGCGACGCGCGGACCCGGCCGCGCGAGCTCGACGTCGAGCGCGCCGGCGCGGCGTGTCTCCCACAGGCTGATCGCGCGCGCGCCCAGACGTGCGCGCACCGCCGGGTGCGGCAGCGGCGAGCGCGGGCGGCGGCCCGCGCTGGCGATCGCGACCACGGGCTCGAGCGCATCGAGCCACTCCGGATCGCTCGAAGTCGCGCTGCCGTGGTGACCGAGCTTGAGCACGTCGCACTGCGGGAGTGTGCCGGCGAGCGCGCGCTCGACCGCGCCGGGCGCGTCGCCGCCGAGCAGCGCACAGGCCCGCGGACCGCCGACCTGCAGCACGAGTGACCCGGCGTTCGTGGTCGGAGCGAGATACTCGACCGGCGGCCAGTGCACGCGCAGCGCGAGCTCGCTCACGCCGAGCGCGTCACCCGCGGCGATGATCCGGACGCGCACGCCCAGCCGCGCCGCTGCCAGGCGCAGCGGACGCAGCGCCGGGGCGGCGTGTGTCTCGCGGCCGAGCCACAGCTCGCCGACGGGCACCCCGGCGAGCACGGCGGGCGCACCGCCCACGTGGTCCAGGTCGGCGTGAGTCAGCGCCAGTGCATCGAGCTGGCGCACGCCGAGCGCGCGCAAGCCCGGCACGACGACCGAACGCCCGGCATCGAAGTCGGCCGCGCGCGTGCCCGTGTCGACCAGCCACGCGTGCCGCCCGGCGCGCACCAGCACCGCATCGCCGTGACCCACGTCGAAGAAGGTGAGTCGCGGGGCGTCGACGGGCTCGTTCTCCGCCGGCCACGCCAGCCAGAGACTCAGCGCGGCGACGGCGGCCGAGCACGCGCAGAGCGCGCGCCGCCGCTGCGCGGCGCCGCGCGCTCCGT
Organism: Myxococcota bacterium; assembly: GCA_035498015.1. Classification (NCBI taxonomy): domain Bacteria; kingdom Pseudomonadati; phylum Myxococcota; species Myxococcota bacterium. The sequence goes on along the minus strand of DATKAO010000108.1, from coordinate 46,570 downwards.
AGGCCAGCGCGGCGAACAGAGCGGCCCGCGCGACGCGGTCGCGCGGGCCCGCGAGCAGGTCGGGCGTCGCGAGCAGCTCGAGCCCTCGCACCCCGAGCTCCGCCGCGGCCCGTGCCAGCGGGGCCAGCACCGGCACCAGCCCGGCCGCGAGCGCCGGCGGCACGACCGCGGCGCCGAACCAGGGCACCGCGAGCGCGTTGGCGAGCAGCCAGCCGGCCGGCAGGGGCGCGCCCAGCCCGGCCGCGAGCGGCGCGGTGATCGTGCCCGCGGCCAGCGAGGCGTGCGCCAGACCGCGCAGCGCGCCCGCCGGCGCCCGCCACAGCAGGAGCCCCGCCACGGCCGCGAACGACATCTGGAACGACGCCTCGAAGAGCGCTCCCGGATCGAACGCGAGCACGACCAGGGCCGCGGCGGCCAGCGCGTTCCAGCCCAGCCCGCGGCGTCCGCCGAGCAAGGCGATGCCGCCCGCCGCAGCCATCGCCGCCGAGCGCAGCGCCGGCGCCTCCAGTCCGCACAGCGCCGCGTAGCCGAGCCCGGCTGCCGCCGCAGCGACCATGCCCGCCGCGCGCGCGGCGCGCACCCACGCCAACGCGCGCAGGCGGCCGAGCAGCCCGGTGACACAGATCTGTGTCAGCCAGAACACCCACACGATGTGCGTGCCCGAGACCGACAACAGGTGCGTCGTGCCCGAGTCGGAGAAGGCGGCGCGCAGCGGCTCGTCGAGACGCGAGGTGTCGGCGACGGCCATGGCGCGCAAGAGCGCCCCGGCGCGCGTGGGCAGCGCGGGCGGATCGAGGGTCTCGGCCACGTGCCGGCGGGCGCGTTCCAAGAGGGCGGCCGGGCCCTGCGGCGGAAGACCGATCGGGGCCAGCGCCTCGCCGCTCTGCCTCGCCAGCCGCAGCACGCCGCGGCGCGCGAGGCGCCGCGGCGAGTCACTCGCGCCCGGGTTCGAGGGCGGGCGCAGCGGCTCGAGCCGCACGCGCGCGAGCGCCTGCTGGCCGGGGAGCAACTCGCAGGCCTCGCCGCGCGCGAGCAGCAGCGCCCGGCCCGGCCGCGCCCCGTGCAGCCACACGGTGACCCGGCACGCGCCATGACTGGCGCGCGGTGCCTCGAGCAGGGTGACCGCCACCGGGCCGGGCTCCGCCGTCGGCACGGGGGCGTGCAGGCGCAGGCCCAGCGCGAGGGCGCCGAGCGCCCCGCCGAGCGCCGCTTCGGCAGTCCGGCTGCGCGGAAACAGCGCCCACAGCGCAGCGAGCACGCCCGCCGCGCCGGCAGCCCATGCCGGCTCGAGCTCGAGCCCGTCCTCGAGCCAGATTCCCGCCGCAAACGGCGCCAGCAGGAGGAGTAGAGGGACGCCGGTCAGTGCAGCGTGCGCAGGACCTGGGGGGCGCCGAGCTGCTCGCGCAGCCGCTCGAGGAACACGCCGACCACCTTCAGTGACTCGTCGATCTTCTGCAGCTCGCCCACGAACTGCCCGACCAGCACCTGGGCCTCGGCGAGCGTCTTGTCTTCGGCCTGCGGCAGCGAGCGGTAGGCCGAGGCGAGGCAGGCCATCAGCGCCTCCCAGTCATCCGACGACGGGCGGCTCTGCGCGACCTGTTCGAAGACCGGCACGAACTGCTCTGCAAACGCAGGGCTGACTCCGTAGCGACCTTCCAGGAGCTCGACGATCTTCCGGTGAAACGGCGACATGCGCCGCGTGAGTAGCAAGCTCGGTGCCAAACGCGGCTCCCGCCGGGCGTTCGCGCGAATCACCCCGCCCTACACCCAGCTGCGTCAGGAGTTGCGCAGCCCCGTGGCGCGGAGCGCTCTCGGGGCTGCCGGCGCAAGGAGAAAAGCTTTCCCGCTGCGGAGGACCGCGCTTCTCACCGCCAGCCGGGCGGAACGCCGGCGGCCTGCGCGCGGTCTTCGAGCTCGTCGAGCTCGTGCTGCGCCGCGCTCTCCAGCTTGTCGAGCTTGTCGAGGTAGTTCGCGGCGATGGTCTCCGACTCCTCGGGCACCTTCTCGCGCGCGCGTTGGATCATGGCCAGCCGCTCGTGCAGCTGACGGAAGCGCTGGCGCCAGGCGGCCTCGTTCATGCCGTCGTACACGCCGTCGACCTTGGACAGGTCGATCTCGGTGAGTCGCAGCTCGCCCTGGGCCGGGTCGATCGCCACTTGGAAGTGATTGAAGAAGGGCATGCCGAGCAGGCCCTCGCTCATGGTGTCGAGCACCGCCATCTCGACGTTCTCGACGGCGACGTCGCCCACGCGCACGAGCGGCATCACGATCAGCGGCACGAGCGCGGGCTTGCCCGAGATGCCCACCAGCGAGATGCGCGGCGTGTCGTCGTCGATCTCGATCCCCAGCTCGCGTACCACCCAGGCGGGCACGGTGTTGAGCGAGGCGCCCGTGTCGACCTTGAACTCGCACTGGGCGCGGTCGGCGAGGGTCACGTTGAGCGAGATCTCGTGACTCGCCTTCTCGAAGTGCAGCACGTGCACCCGTCCGGGCCGCGAGCCGTCCTGCGGCTCCAGCGCGAGCACGCGCGAGGCGGAGCGCTTGCTGGCGGGCTGCGCCGGACTTGCCGCCGCGGGGCTGGGGGCGCTGGTGGGCGCCGGCGCACTCGCGGGCTTCTTGCCGCGCGTCGGCTGCACGGTCACCGTCGCGCCCGGGGGCACCTGGGCGCGGTCGTCGGTCACGTGCACCTGGCCCTCGGAGTCGACCCAACGGTACAGATCGGCCCGCGCGCCGGCAGCGAACGCGCAGAGTGACAGGCAAGCCGCGGCAACCACGAGCTTCCCACGCATGTCCCGCTCCCGAACGGACTAGGAAAGGTCCGACTCGGGGGTAGGATCGGCGGCGGGTGTGTCCGACTTGACCCCGTCGGTCACCTCGGATGGGGTCAGCTCGGGCGGGGTTACTTCAGCGGGCACCTCGGGGTGGAAGAAGCGGTGCACGATGGCAGCCGCGCGCCGGCCCAGCTTGGGCACCGCTGCGAGCTCCTCGAGCGTCGCGGCGCGCACCTTCTCCAGGCTGCCCAGGTGGCGCAGCAGCGCGCGCCGGCGGGTCGGGCCGATGCCCGGCAGCTCGTCGAGGATCGAGCGGAACTGCGACTTGCGGCGCAGCTCGCGGTGATAGGAGATCGCGAAGCGGTGTGACTCGTCGCGCACCCGCTGCAGGAGCAAGAGCGCCGGCGAGTCGGTCGCAAGCAGGATCGGGTCCTTCACGGCCGGCAGGAACAGCTTCTCGCGCTTCTGCCCGCCGTGGCGCAAGACGCGCGGTGAGGCTGACTCCTCGTCGCGCTCCTTGGCCAGCGAGGCCAGCGCGATGCCCTCGACGCCCAGGTCCGTGAACAGCGCGCGCGCCGCGTTGAGCTGGCCCTTGCCGCCGTCGAGCAGCAGGAGGTCGGGCGCGGGCTCGCTCTCGAGTCTCTCGAGCCGCCGGCGCAGCACCTCGCGCATGGCTCCGTAGTCGTCGCCCGGCTGGGTCTCGCGCAGCTTGTATTTCCGGTAGCCGGCCTTGTTCGGGCGCGCGTCTACGAACGAGACCCGCGACGCCACGCCCAGACTGCCCTGCAGGTGCGAGATGTCGTAGCACTCGATCGTGACGGGCACGCGCTCGAGCCGCAGCGCCTCGCGCACCGACTCGAGCAGCTCGGCCGTGTTCTGCTCCTTCTGGTCGCGCGCCTGGAGCGCGAGCGCGGCGTTCCGGGTCGCGAGCTCGACCAGCCGGCGGCGTTCGCCGCGTTTGGGCAGCGCGATCTCGACCGCGTGCCCGGCGCGCTCGCGCCACAGCTCCTCGAACGCCGCGGCGCTCTCGAGCTCGACCGGTACCAGCACCTCGCGCGGGATCTCGCGCTCGGCGTAGAACTGGGTCAGGAACGAGCCGAGCGCCTCGGCGTCGTCGCCCGCCACGTCGCGGAACTGGTACGAGGCGCTGCCCGCGATCTTGCCCTGTCTCACGTGCAGCGCCTGGATCTCCAGCCGCGGCCCCTCGCGCGCGATGCCGAACGCGTCGCGGTCCACGAACTGGCGCGAGACCATGGCCTGTGACTCGACGGTGCGCTCGACCGCGCGCACGCGGTCGCGCAGCCGGCCCGCCTCCTCGAAGCGCTCCGCCTCGGCGGCAGCGCGCATGCGCTGCTTCAGCTCGGCCAGCAGGTCCTCGGCCTTGCCGCGCATGAACAAGGCGGCCCCCGAGACCAGCTCGCCGTAGGCCTCGTCCGAGATGCGCCCGCAGCACGGCGCCGCGCAGCGTCCGATCGAGTGCTCGAGACACGGCCGGCCCTGGCGCCGGTAGCTGCGGAACACCGGGTCGCTGCAGGTGCGCAGCGGGAAGATGCGCTGCAGGGTGGCCAGCGTCTCGCGCAGCGAGAGACTCGAGGTGTACGGCCCGAAGTACAGCGCTCCGTCGCGCGCGAAGCGCCGTGTCTCGGTGAAGCGCGGGTACGGCTCCTCGGGATCGAGCCGCAGGGCGAGGTAGTTCTTGTCGTCGCGCAGCCGCACGTTGAAGCGCGGCTTGTGCTGCTTGATCAGCTGGTTCTCGAGCAGCAGCGCCTCTTTCACGTTGGCGGTGGCGATCACCTCCACGTCGGCGATGCGCTCGACCAGAAACGGCACTTGCATGCGGCCGTCGCCGCCGCGGTTGAAGTAGCTGCGCACGCGCGCGCGCAGGCTCTGCGCCTTGCCCACGTAGAGCACGCGCGCGTCGGCGTCGCGGAACAGGTAGACGCCGGGCTCGACCGGGAGCAGCGCGATGCGCTCCTCGAGCGGAGTCACCGCCGCCTGCGCCCGCCGCCCCGTCTGCCGCCGGGCCCGCGCATGCCGCCGCCGCGCCGGGGCGAGGCCGCAGCGGGCTGGCTCGCGCCGGCTTCGCCCTCGTAGCCCGCCAGCAGCGCGCCCTCCTCGAGTGTCTTGATGCGGTCGCGCAGCTCGGCCGCGCGCTCGAAGTCGAGGTCCTCGGCGGCCTTGCGCATCTGCGCGCGCAGCTTCTGGACCTCGCTGCGCAGCTCCTCGGGGCTGAAGTCGAGGTCGGCCGCCTTCGGCACCGTCACGTAGTCGGCCTCGTACAGGCTGTCGGAGAGCGCCGTGATCGCGCTCTCCACGGTGCGCGGAGTGATTCCGTTCTTCTCGTTGTACTCGGCCTGGAGCGCGCGCCGGCGCGTGGTCTCGGCCATGGCGTCGCGGATCGAGTCGGTCTCGACGTCGGCGTAGAGCAGCACCAGCCCGCGCACGTTCCTGGCGGCGCGGCCCATGGTCTGGATCAGCGAGCGCGTCGAGCGCAGGAAGCCCTCCTTGTCGGCGTCGAGAATCGCGACCAGAGACACTTCGGGCAGGTTCAGGCCCTCGCGCAGCAGGTTGATCCCGACCAGAACGTCGAACTCGCCGTTGCGCAGGTCGCGCAGGATCTCGGTGCGCTCGATCGTCGGCACCTCGGAGTGCAGGTAGCGCACGCGGATCCCCACGTCCTGGTAATAGCTGGTCAGCTCCTCGGCCATGCGCTTGGTCAGCGTGGTCACCAGCACGCGGTCGCCGAGCGCCACGCGCTCGCGGATCTCGCCGAGCAGGTCCTCGACCTGGTTCTTGGCCGGCCGCAGCACGACCTGGGGATCGATCAGACCCGTGGGGCGGATGATTTGTTCGACCACCACGCCCACGCTCTTCTCGAGCTCGTACTCGGCCGGGGTGGCCGACACGAACAGCACCTGGCCGACGCGCTGCTCCCACTCCTCGAAGCGCAGCGGCCGGTTGTCCACCGCCGAGGGCAGCCGGAAGCCGAAGTCCACCAGTGTGTCCTTGCGCCGGCGGTCGCCGCGGAACATGCCGCCGATCTGCGGCACGGTCACATGACTCTCGTCGACGAAGCACAGGAAGTCCTTGGGGAAGTAGTCGATCAGCGTGTACGGCGGCTGGTCGCGCACCCGACCGTCGAGCCAGCGCGAGTAGTTCTCGACGCCGTGGCAGAAGCCCATCTCGGACAGCATCTCGAGGTCGTACATGGTGCGCTGCTCGATGCGCTGCGCCTCGAGCAGCTTGTTCTCGCCCTTGAACTGCTGGATGCGCTCGTCGAGCTCGCCGCGGATGCCCTCGATCGCGCGCTCGAGCCGCTCGCGGGTCTGCACGTAGTGACTGTTCGGGAACACCACGGCCACGCGCGGCTTGGCGAGCACGCGCGCGCGCAACGGGTCGATCTCGGAGATGGTGTCGACCTCGTCGCCGAAGAACTCGACTCGGATCGCACGCTCGTCTTCGTAGGCCGGAAACACCTCGACCACGTCGCCACGCACGCGGAACGTGCCGCGGTGGAAGTCGAGGTCGTTGCGGTCGTAGAGCATGTCGACCAGCTTGCGCGTGAACTCGTCGCGGCGCATGCGCTGGCCGACTTCGACGTAGGCGTGCATCTGGCCGTAGGTCTCGGGCGAGCCCAGGCCATAGATGCACGAGACACTCGCCACCACGATCACGTCGCGCCGTGACAACACCGAACGCGTCGCGGAGTGGCGCAGCTTGTCGATCTCCTCGTTGATCGAGGAGTCCTTCTCGATGTAGGTGTCGGTGGTCGGGATGTAGGCTTCGGGCTGGTAGTAGTCGTAGTAGCTGACGAAGTACTCGACGGCGTTCTTGGGGAACAGCTTCTTGAACTCGCCGTAGAGCTGCGCGGCCAGGGTCTTGTTCGGCGCCATGACCAGCGTGGGGCGCTGCACGCGCTCGATCACCCACGACATGGTCGCGGTCTTGCCGCTGCCCGTGATGCCGAGCAGCGTCTGGTGCGAGATACCCCGGGTCAGGCCATCCACCAGCTCCTCGATCGCGCGCGGCTGGTCGCCGAGCGGCCGGTAGTCGGAGACGACCTCGAAGTCAGCCACGCTTCCACCGTGTGCCCTGCGGCGAATCGGTCAAGGTGATGCCGCGGCGCTTGAGCTCGCCGCGCAGCTCGTCGGCGCGCTTCCAGTCCTTGGCGGCGCGCGCGGCATCGCGCGCGCGCACCAGCGCGTCGATCTCGGCGTCGCTCTCCTGCTCCTCGGGCTTGGCGTCGGCCAGGCCGAGCCCCAGCACCTGGTCGAACTCGCACAAGAGCTGCCACTTCTCGCGCCCGCCCAGTGAGTCGCTGCGCGCCACCTCCCAGGCCACCGCGAGCGCGCGCGGCGCGTTCAGGTCGTCGGCCAGCGCGGCGCGGAAACGCGCGCGCAGCTCGGCCGCTTCTTCCGGCCCGCGGCTCGACGCGTCTTCGCGCGCCTCGAGCGCATGGCGCAGGAGGCGCTTGCGCGACTGCTCGGCGCCGCGGATGGCCTCCTCCGAGAACGCGAGCTGCTGGCGGTAGTGACCGCCCAGCAGGAAGTAGCGGTAGGAGAGCGCGGCGATGCCCGCGTCGAGCAGCGCGTCGAGGTTCAAGACGCTCCCGCCCGTCGACTTCGACAGCTTCGAGTCACCGAACATGAGCCAGCCGCCGTGCAGCCAGTACGGCACCCACGGGTGCACGCCCAGCGCCGCCTCGGACTGCGCGATCTCGTTGGGGTGGTGCACGGGGATGTGGTCGACGCCGCCGGTGTGGATGTCGAAGCGCTCGCCGAGGTGCTTCACGCTCATCGCCGAGCACTCGATGTGCCAGCCGGGAAAGCCGCGGCCCCAGGGACTGTCCCACTCCATCTGTCGTGACTCCCCCGGCGGCGAGAGCTTCCACAGCGCGAAGTCCGCGGCGTTTCGCTTCTCGCTGGCGTGCTCGATGCGCTCCTGGGTCTCCTGCTCGGCGAGATCCAGGCGCGCGAGCTCGCCGTAGTGCGGGTCCTTCGAGGTGTCAAAGTACAGCCCGTCGCGGGTCGCGTATGTGAAGCCCTTCGCAGCCAAGGTCCGGATCATCGCGATCTGCTCGGGGATGTAGTCGGTCGCCTTGCACCAGACGTCGGGCTCGCGGAAGGCGAGCTTCGCCAGGTCGGCGCGGAACACGCCGGTCCACTTGGCCGCGATGTCCCAGGCGCTCTGGTGCGACTCGCGCGCCGCCTTCTCCATCTTGTCGTCGCCCGAGTCGGCGTCGCTGGTCAGATGACCCACGTCGGTGATGTTGATGACGTGCTTCACCCGGTAGCCGAAGTAGCGCAGCGTGCGGTTCAAGAGGTCCGCGAACACGTAGGCGCGCAGGTTGCCCAGGTGCTGGCGGCTGTAGACCGTGGGCCCGCAGGAGTAGATGCGCACGAAGCCCGGCTCGAGCGGCACGAACGGGTCCTTGCGCCGGGTCAGCGTGTTGTAGAGCACGAGCTCGCTCATCGCGCGGCCCGCTCCAGCAGCACGACCGCCTGCGCGGCGATGCCCTCCGCGCGGCCCATCGCCCCCAGGCCGTCGCTGCTCTTGAGCTTCACGTTCACGCGCTCGCGCTCCACGCCGAGCAGCTTCGCCAGGCTCTCCTGGATCTCGATCCGGAACGGCGCGAGACGCGGCTCCTGCGCGATGATCGTGGCGTCGACGTTGGCGATCGCGAGGCCGGCCGGCGCGAGCTTGGCGACGATCTGACTCAACAGGAGTGAGCCCGCGGCGTCCTTCCAGCGCGCGTCGCTCGACGGGAAGTGCACGCCCAGGTCGCCCTGGCCCAGCGCCCCCAGCAAGGCGTCGCCGACCGCGTGCGCGAGCACGTCGGCGTCGGAGTGACCTTCGAGCCCGCGCGCGTGCGGAATGCGCACGCCGCCCAGCAGGAGCGCCCGCCCCGACACCAGCCGGTGTACGTCGTAGCCCTGCCCGATGCGCATCACGCGTCTCCGCGCGCGGCCAGCGCGGCCTCCGCGCGCGCCAGGTCCTCGGGATGGGTCACCTTGAAGTTCCCGGCGCGGCCGGCCGAGGTGCGCACCTCGACGCCCAGCCGCTCGACCAGCGACGCGCAGTCGGTGCCCTCGAAGCCGTCGCGTTCGGCCTTCTCGAGCGCTTCCCGCAGGACCTCGATCCGGAATGCCTGCGGCGTCTGTGCGAGCCCGAGCCGGGCGCGCTCGAGCGTGCGCTCGACGCGGGCTCCGTCGAGCAGCTTCACGGTGTCACTCGCGGGCAGCACCGGCAGGGCCGCGCCGGTCTCGCGCGCCGCCGCGAGCACGGCCGCCACGTCGGCGGGCTCGACCAGGCAGCGCGCCGCGTCGTGCACCAGCACCCAGCGCAGGTCCGGCCGCGCCGCCGCGCCGGCCTCGAGCCCGCGCAGCACCGAGTCCTGGCGCCGTTCGCCGCCGGTCACGGGCGGAAGCCAGGCGACCTCGCCCAGGCCCGAGATCGGCTCGGCGGAGAGACCCGGTGGCAGCACCGGCTGGATCGCTTCGACCTCGGCGCTGCGCGCCAGCGCCGCCACGCTCCACTCGAGAAGAGTCCGGCCGCGCAGGCGCACGAATCCCTTCGGGACGTCTCGGCCCAGGCGGACTCCCTGCCCGGCCGCGAGCACCACAGCCAGCGCACGCATGGCTTTCGAATATAACGCTACTTGACCGCCGCGCGGATCGAAGCCTCGATCTCTTCCGCGCCGGTTTTCTCCGCAGCGGCGAGCTCTTGCACGAGCAGCGAGCGGGCGTTCTCGAGCAGCTTGCGCTCGCCGAACGACAGCTCCTTGGTGTGCTGCAGCCGCAGCAGGTCGCGCAGCACCTCGGCAGTCTCGAAGATCGTGCCGACCTTCAGCTTCTCCTGCAGCTCGCGGAACTGGCGGCTCCAGGCAATGCCGCTGCGCGGCCGCGTGCGCTTGCGCTCCTTCAGGATCTTCCAGATGCGCGCGGCGTCGTTGCCCTCGATCGGCGGGCGCAGACCCACTTCTTCGATCCGGTCGCGCGGGATCAGGATGCGCGACTCGTCGTCGAGCTTGCGCAGCACCAGGAATTCGAGCCGGCGGCCGGCGATCTCCCGCACCTGCAGGGCCTCGACGCGTGCGACGCCGTGCCCGGGGTATACCGCGAGCTCACCGACCTTCACTTCCCATTTCCTGGCCCCTGCCGCCAAGACGACCCCCCGGAACCGTCGCCCACCCTGCCCGGCCGCGCCCATCGTAACACTTCGGCTCGGGGCACCGGGCGAGTTGCACATGCCCTGCCTGTCCGCGTAGGCTGATGACTGAGCGTTCAGTCGACTGGACCTCGTTTCATCGCACTGAACCGAGATTTGGGGGAACCGTGGCGGCGCCGCATCACGCGCGGACGAAAGAGGAAGTCATCAAGGACTTCCGCACGAGCGAGATCGTGCGCGCGGCGCGGCGCGTGATCGGCGAGTCGGGCTTCGACGACGCGTCGATGGAGCGCATCGCCAGCGAGGCCGGGATCTCCAAGGGCACGATCTATCTCTACTTCCGCAACAAGGAAGACCTGCTCGCCAACGTGGCGCAGCTCGGCTACGAGGAGCTGATCGCGCGCGCCCGCGCGCAGACCGCGCGCGCGCGCGGCACGAAGGCCCAGCTCGTGGCGCTGATGCGCGCTGCGCTCGAGCACACGCGCGAGAACCGCGAGATCTTCCGCGTGGTGCAGGAGCGCACCCAGCTCGGCTTCCGCCGCGAGTCACTCCTGGGGCGCAAGCTCGAGGAGAACCGCGAAAGCCTCTTGCAGTACGTGCTGTCCATCGTCGAGGCGGGCGCACACAGCGGCGAGCTGCGCAAGTGTGACACCCGGCGCGCCGCGCGCTTCCTGATCGAGACCATGCGCGGCGCGATCATCGACCGCATCCAGAACGCGTCACTGAAGAGCGTCGAACGCGACGCCGAAGCCATCGTCGACTTCTTCCTTCACGGAGTCGGCGCCACGGAGAAGACATGAGCTGCTCTCGAGGGATGACTCTGTTCCTGGTGATCGCCATCGCGCGCGCCGCGGCCGCGCAGGAGCTGAAGCCCGAGGACGTGCTCGGCCACGACCTCGACCTCAGCGTGCAGCAGGCCGTGCAGCTCGGGCTGGAGAACAGCTTGAACCTGCAGATCATCCGCAACGATCCCGCGCTGGCGCGCGAGCGCGTGCGCGAGGCCGAGGGCGTGTGGGACCCGACGCTGAACGGAACGTTCCTGCAGAACCACAGCGAGACGCCCGTCGCCAGCTCGCTGCAGGCGTTCTTCGGCACGGTCGGCGATCGCACCGAGGACAACAGCAAGAACTACGGCACGAGCCTGAACGGCATCTTGCCCTACGGCGCGAGCTACACCTCGGGCTACGTGTTCCAGGACCTGAGCTCGACCTCGGGACTCACTTCGCTCAAGCCGCAGTACACCGCGGCCTGGGCCAGCGCCTTCACCCTGCCCCTGCTGCGCGACCTGTACTGGGGCACGCCCGACTATCTCGTTCGGCGTTCGCGCCTCGACCAGAAGATCAGCGACGAGAACTTCCGCAGTCTGCTCGAGGACGGCGTGCTGCGCGTCGAGACCGCGTACTGGGACCTCTCGGGTTTCCGCGCACTCGAGGTCGCGACGCAGCAGGCGCTCGACACGGCGCACGAGCTGCTCGACCAGACGCAGGTCCAGTACCAGGTAGGCACGGTCTCGAAGGTGCTCGTGACCCAGGCCGAAGCCACGCTCGCCCAGCGCGAGTCGGAGCACATCACGGCGCTGAACAACGTGCGCCGCGCGCAAGACAACCTGCTGACGGTGATCCTGGCCCCCGACATCAACGACTACGCCAACACGAACATCCGCACCCACGATCCGGACTTCGTCGAGTACCAGGTCGACGTGAACGCCGCGGTGGAGAAAGCGCGCGTGAACCGGCCCGAGCTGTCGACTGCGGCCATGCAGGTCGAGCAGGCGGACATGGCGGAGAAGTGGAGCTGGAACCAGAAGCTGCCGCTGTTGAACCTGGGTGCGACTTACACCATGAACGGACTCTCGGGGTCACAGAAGACGAAGCCGGGCGTGGTGCTGTTCGGGCCCACGCGCCTGAACAACACCCTGGGCATCACCGGCCAGCCGCAGCCGGGGCTCAGCATCAACCCCGTGACCTCCGCGCTGAACCCGGGACTCGACACGATTCCCGGCACCGCCGACGACTTCTACTCGGGCACCCAGGTCCCGGTGCAGAACCAGCCCGACTTCGGCTTCGGGCGCACGCCCGCGGCGGCGAACTCGAGCTTCTTCGACGGCCACGGCTTCCACAGCTGGAGCGTCGGCGCGACCTTCAGCTATCCGATCCCGAACGACACGGCCGACGCGCGCTACGTGCAGCGCAAGATCGAGCTGCGGCGCGCGAAGACCGTCTACTCGCGCACCAGCCAGGACGTGGTGCTCGACGTGCGCAGCGCCGTGCGCGAGCTGCAGAGCAACATCGACGCGGTCAAGGCCGCGCAGCGCCAGCGCGTCGCATCCGAAGAGGCGTTGCGCGCGGAGCAAGAGCGCCTGCGGCTGGGTGACTCGACGCCGCACAACGTCTCGCTCTTCCAGGACGACTTCCTCAGCGCGCAGGGCCGCGAGATCACGGCGCTGCGGAACTACCGCGTCGCGATCTCCGCGCTCGAGCGCGCGCAGGGGACGCTGCTCGAATCGAGGGGAATCTCCGTCGAACAGGAACGCGACCGGGGCATGGATCAGTACTGATTGTCGCGTGGGCACCCTACCCACGCTCCGGATTGTCGCGTGGGCACCCTACCCACGCTCCGGATTGTCGCGTGGGCACCCTACCCACGCTCCGGATGGTCGCGTGGGCACCCTGCCCGGGAGACGCGGTTGTCAGCTTCTGCCGCTGGGGAGTACCCTGCGCCTCGCCGTCGTCGTCGACGATGGTGGGTTTGTGAGCCGTCTCACGGAACGGAAGCCGCAGCGCGCCGCAACGTAAGTGCGCATGCGGCGCCAGTACGTTCGGGGTGATCATGGCGTTGTGGAAAAACAAGGGTGAGGGTGAAGCGCAAGAGCGCAGCGTCGAGCCGAGCCGAGTGATCAGCGCACCGCCGATCACGACGCCGAGCCCGACGCCGCCGGAGCGCCGCCACCCGGGGGGTTACGAGATGGCGAACATCGGGAAGTCGATCAGCATCAAGGGCGACGTCGTCGGCGACGAGGACACGATCCTCGAGGGGCGCGTCGAAGGCCGCGTGTCACTGCGGAATTTCCACCTCACGATCGGGCCCAACGGCGATATCCAGGGCGAGGTGTCGGCCAAGCAGGTGACCGTCGTGGGGAAGATCGCGGGCAACGTGATCGCGAGCGAGCGCATCGAGGTGCGCGAGACGGGCCGCATCCAGGGCGACCTGATCGCCCCGCGGCTCACCGTGGCCGAGGGTGCCGTGATCAACGGCGCCATCACCATGAAGGAAGCGAGCGCGCTCGAGAAGCAGCTCCGCCCCGCGGAGAAGAAGCTCGAGGCCGCGCCCTCGCCGATCGTCGGCCAGAAGGCGAGCTGAGCGCCGTTCAGCTCGTCGTCGTCGCGCGGCGCGCGCGGTCCCGGCGCTGACCCGAAGGCTTCGGCGCCTGCACCACGTGCCCGTAGCGGCGCGCCAGCCAGATCAGGACCGCGCTCGCCACGTAGATCGACGAGTACGTGCCGATCACGATCCCGATGAACAGCGCGAGCGCGAAGCCGCGCAGCACGGGCCCGCCGACGAGCAGGATCGCGACCACCACGAGCTGGGTCAGCCCCGAGGTCAGCACCGTGCGCGACAGCGTCGCGTTGATGGCCTCGTTCACGACGCTCTCGAGCTCGGTCGTGCCGCGCGTGGCGACGGTCTCGCGGATGCGGTCGTAGATGACGATCGTGTCGTTCATCGAGTAACCGATGATCACGAGCAGCGCCGCCAGGACGTTCATGTCGAACTCCCAGCCGAACAGCGAGAACAGCCCCGCGGTGAAACACACATCGTGCACCAGCGCGAGCACCGCGCCCGGCGCGTACTGCCACTCGAACCGGAACCACACGTAGATCAGGATCCCGATCCAGGACAGGATGATCGCCTGCACGCCGGCGCGGCGCAGCTCGCCGCCCACGCGCGGGCCGACCGACTCGACGCTCTTCGCCACCACGGGCGCGCCCAGTGAGTCGCCGATGCCCTTCAGCAGGTTCACCGACAGGTCTCGGTCGGTCTCCTGCGAGCCGCGCAGGCTGATGCGGAACTCGCGCTCCTCGGGCTTGCCCAGGCGCACGATCGTGGCGTCGGGCTGGCCCAGCTTGTCCATGATCCCGCGCAGCTTGGCCTCGTCGACGTCGGCGGCTTCGGGCGGCGCCTGCAGCTCGATCACCGTGCCGCCCACGAAGTCGATCGAGAAGTTGAAGCCCTTGAAGGCCATCGAGGCCAGCGACAGCACGATGATCGTGATCGAGAACGCGACCATGAACGGCATCTGCCGCACGAAGTCGATGTGGGTCTTGGTCTTGAAGAGCTCCATCAGATGCGCAGCCTTTCGGGGTGTTGGCCGTAGAACGTGTCCATCAGCGCGCGAGTCACGACCAGCGCGGTGAACATGCTCGCCAGGAGGCCGATCGTGAGCGTGACTCCGAAGCCCTGCACCGGGCCGCGGCCGATCACGACCAGGATCATGGACGACAGAAGCGCAGTCACGTGCGCGTCGAAGATGGTCCAGAACGAGCGCGCGTAGCCGACCTGGATCGCCTTGCGCGCGGGCTCGCCCTTGCGGAGCTCCTCGCGGATGCGCTCGTAGATGATCACGTTCGAGTCGACCGCCATGCCGACCGTGAGCACGACACCCGCGATGCCCGGCAGGGTCATCGTGGCTTTGAACGCGCTCATCAGGCCGATGATCATGATCACGTTCACGATCAGCGCCGTGTTCGCGAACATGCCGGTCACGCTGTAGTAGATGGCCATGAACACGAACACGAGGCCCGCGCCCAGCAGCGACGCGTGCACGCCGTCGCGGATCGAGTCCGCGCCCAGCGACGGCCCGACCGTGCGCTCCTCCTCGACCACGAGCGGAATCGGCAGCGCGCCGGAGCGCAGCTGGAGGGCCGTGTTGCTCGCCTCCTCGCGCGTGAAGTCACCGGTGATCTCGCCGGTGCGGCCGATGCGGCTCTGGATCTTGGGCGCGGTGATCACGTGGCCGTCGATGATCGCGGCCAGGCGGTTGCCGATGTTCGCGCCCGTGAAGTCGCGGAAGATCTTGGCGCCCTCCGAGTTCCACTGGAACGTGATGATCGGGCGGTTGCGCCGATCGAAGTCCATGCGCGCGTCTTCGAGCATGTCGCCCTTGAGCACGGCCTTCTTGGGCACGAGCAGCGCTTCTTCTTCCTTCCCGCCGCGCGTCGCGCTGGTGATGATCTCCTGGTCCTCGGGCACGCCGTTCTTGAGCTTGGCGAGCAGCAGCTCCTTGCTCGGCGCGGAATCGGTCACGGCCTTGAACTCGAGGAAGGTGGTCTTCTTCAGCACGTCGCCGGCGGCCTCGCGGTCCTTCACGCCCGGCATCTGCACCAGGATCCGGCCGCCGCCCTGGGGCGCGATGATCGGCTCGCGCACGCCCAGCCCGTCGACGCGGCGCCGCAGCACCTCGAGGGCGCTGGCGGCGTAGCGGTCGATCGCCTCCTTCTTGTAGCGCTCCTTCAGCTTGGCGGAGAGCGCGCCCTCCTGCTCGTCGACGTCGACCTGCGGGGCATTCTCGTCCAGGAGCTTGCGGATCGCCGGAGTGTCTCCGTGCAGGAGCAGTGTGTCGCCCTTGATCTCGGTGGTGACGCCCTCGAGCTTCTGCTCGCCCGCCGCGTCGGTCACGGCGCTCGCGACCTTCTCGAGCTCGCGCTGCACGGCCGCGTCGGTGTCCACGCGCAGCAGCCAGTGGATGCCGCCCTGCAGGTCGAGCCCGAGCGTCATGCCGTCGCCGCGCAGCCACCAGTGAGCGTTGCGCTGGTCTTCCGGGAAGAAGCTCGGCAGCGACAGGTAGGCCATGATGGCCGTGACTGCGCCGATCAGGATCCAGCGGTTGCGCAGGGTCACGACTTGTCGGCTTTCTTCGCGACGCGCGACGCGACCGCGCTGCGGTCGAGCTTCACGCCCTGCACGTTCGGCGCGATCTCGACCGTGAGCACCGTGTCGGTCACGCCGGTCACGCGCGCGTGGATGCCGCCCGTGGTGACGATCGTGTCGCCCTTCTCGATCTGCGAGAGCATGGCCTTCTGCTCCTTGTCGCGGCGCTGCTGCGGGCGGATGAACAGCGCCCAGGTGAGCAGGAGCATCGCCACGAGCACGAAGATCGGGCTGCCCAGGATGCTGCCCGGCGATCCCGCCGGCGGAGTCTGGGGGGTGCTCGGGGCTTGGGTCTCGGCCTGGGTGTTCAACGCCGCGCGCTCCAGTCGATCGGCGTCGAGCCATTCGCGCGCACTCGGCGCAGGTCGCTGCCGGGATAGTAGTGTGCCAGGATCCGGCGATAGCTCGAGCCCCGGCGCGCGAGCTCGCTCGCGCCCCACTGACAGAGTCCGACGCCGTGGCCCGAGCCGCTGCCCAGGAAGCGTGCGCGGCCGCCCTCGACGCGCACGTCGAACAGCGCGCTGCGCAGCGCGCGGCCGCCGAGCAGCTCGCGCAGGTCGCGGCCCGAGAGCAGCACCGAGCCCAGCTGGATGCGCTCGACGCGCCCGCTGTCGCTGCGCTCGGTCACGTGCGCGCGGTCGAGCGACCCCGGCGCGTAGCCCGCGTCGCGCAGCGCGGCCGCCAGGTCGTCGAGCGAGATGTCGTAGCTCCAGAAGTAGTCGGGTGCGGCGTCGTCGGGCGACGAGACACTGCGCAGATAGGGCAGGTCCTCGCCCCAGACCTCCTCCGACGAGGCGGTGGTGCCGCCGGACGACGAGTGGAACGCCGCCAGGATCGGCTGGCCGGCGAAGGCGAGATACTCGCCGGCGGTGGCGCGCGCGGCCGACGCGGCGCCCTCGGGCACCGGGCCCGCGCCGTAGCGCTGCGAGATCACCGAGGACTCGAGGTCGAACGACTCCGCGCCGCGCCGGTCGCGCTCGTGCAGCGCGTAGGTGCGCGCGACCACGGCCTGCGCCTTCAGCGCCTCTTCGGGCCAGTCGGCCGGTGTCTCGCTGGCGATCGCGCTCGCCACGTAGGGCTCGAGCGGGACCACGTTCACGAGCTCGAGCACGCCGCCGCGCGCCGTGGCCCGCACGCTGCCCAGGAACGCCCGGCCGTCGACGCGCACGGGCCCGCGAGCATCGAGCACGATCGAGTCACCGCGCGCCTTGCCGCCCGAGCGCACCTGCCCGCCCGCCGCGCTGAGCGCCACGCTGCCGGCGCGCAGAGCGTGGCCGTCGGCGCGCAGGTCGTCGCCCGAGACGGTCACGCTCGAGACGCCCGCCGCGATCCGCACCCGCACCAGCTCGTCGGCAACCGACGTGCCTGCCAGCAGCGCGAGCGAGACAGCGGCGGCGGCGAGCCGAGCGCGCACGCCTAGTACCGATAGTGATCGGGCTTGTAGGGTCCGTCGACGGGCACGCCGATGTACGCGGCCTGCTCCGACGTGAGCTTGGTCAGCTTCACGCCCAGGTGGTCGAGGTGCAGCCGCGCCACCTCCTCGTCGAGTGACTTCGGCAGCACGTAGACCTTCTTCTGGTACTTGCCCGCGTTGCTCCACAGCTCGAGCTGCGCCAGCACCTGGTTCGTGAACGAGGCCGACATGACGAAGCTCGGGTGACCGGTGGCGCAGCCCAGGTTGAGCAGCCGGCCCTCGGCGAGGATCAGCACCGAGTGACCGTCGGGGAAGGTGAACTCGTCGTACTGGGGCTTGATCTGGACCTTCTGGATGCCCTCGCCCTGCTTCAGGCCCGCGATGTCGATCTCGTTGTCGAAGTGACCGATGTTGCCGACGATCGCCTTGTCCTTCATGCGCGCCATGTGGTCGACCGTGATCAGATTCACGTTGCCGGTGGCGGTGATGAAGATGTCGGCGGTCTCGACCACCTCGTCGAGCGTCGTGACCTGGTAGCCCTCCATCGCGGCCTGCAGCGCGCAGATGGGATCGATCTCGGTGATGATCACGCGGCAGCCCTGGCCGCGCAGCGCGGCTGCGCAGCCCTTGCCGACCTCGCCGAAGCCCATCACCACGGCGACCTTGCCGCCCAGCATCACGTCGGTGGCGCGCGCCAGGCCGTCGGGCAGTGAGTGCCGGCAGCCGTAGATGTTGTCGAACTTCGACTTGGTGACCGAGTCGTTCACGTTGATCGCCGGGAAGAGCAGCGTGCCCGCCTTCTCCATCTGGTACAGCCGGTGCACGCCGGTCGTGGTCTCCTCGGAGACACCCCGGATGCGCGGCGCGATGCGCCCGAACACACCCGGCTCGTCGCGCTGCATCTTGCGCAAGAGCTCGAGGATGATCCCCCACTCTTCCGGCTCCGCGCCGCGCTTGAACGCGGGCACGGCCCCGGCCTTCTCGAACTCGAGGCCCTTGTGGATCAGGAGCGTGGCGTCACCGCCGTCGTCGACGATCAGGTCCGGGCCGCCCCCGTCGGGGAAGCGCAGCGCCTCGCGCGTGCACCACCAGTACTCCTCGAGTGACTCGCCCTTCCACGCGAACACCGCGATGCCGCGCGGGTCCTTGGGCGTGCCGTGGGGTCCCACCGCCACCGCCGCCGCGGCGTGGTCCTGGGTCGAGAAGATGTTGCAGCTGCACCAGCGCACCTCGGCGCCGAGCGCGGTGAGCGTCTCGATCAGCACCGCGGTCTGCACCGTCATGTGCAGGCTGCCCATGATGCGCGCGCCCTTGAGCGGCTGGGCCGCACCGAAGCGTTTGCGCAGCGCCATGAGCCCGGGCATCTCGTGCTCGGCCAGGCGGATCTCTTTGCGGCCCCAATCCGCCAGCGAAAGATCGGCGACCTTGAACGCATCGAACATGGAGGACCTCTCTTCGAGTTAGAGACCGAGGTCCCGGCGCAGGTCGTCCGCCAGGCTGGTCTTCTCCCAGGTGAACGCGTCGCCGGTGCGCCCGAAGTGACCGTGGAACGCGGTCTGCCGGTAGATCGGGCGCAGCAGGTCGAGCGCATCGATGATCCCGCGCGGAGTCAGGTCGAAGCGTTTGCGGATCGCGCGCTCGATCCGGTCGTCGTCGACGTGGCCGGTACCGAACGTGTCGACCAGCACCGAGACCGGCTCGGCCACGCCGATCGCGTAGCTGACCTGCACCTCGAGTCTCTCGGCGGCGCCGGCCGCGACCAGGTTCTTCGCCACCCAGCGGCAGGCGTAGGCGGCGGAGCGGTCGACCTTCGAGGGGTCCTTGCCCGAGAACGCGCCGCCGCCGTGGCGGCCCATGCCGCCGTAGGTGTCGACGATGATCTTGCGGCCGGTGACTCCCGCGTCGCCCTGCGGCCCGCCGACCACGAAGCGGCCGGTCGGGTTCACGAAGATGCGCGTGTTCTCGTCGAGCAGGTGTCTGGGCAGCACCGGGCGCACGATCGCGTCGATCACCTTCGACTTCAGCGCCTCGTAGGCGATGTCGGGGCTGTGCTGGGTCGAGAGCACGATCGCGTCGAGCCGGATCGGGCCCGTGCCGCCGTACTCGACGGTGACCTGTGACTTCGCGTCGGGCCGCAGGAAGTCGAGCTCGCCCGACATGCGGCACTCGGCCTGCCGCGCGACCAGCTTGTGCGCCAGCATGATCGGCAGCGGCATGAGCTCCTCGGTCTCGGTGCACGCGTAGCCGAACATCATTCCCTGGTCGCCGGCGCCCTGCTCCTTGTAGAGCCCTTCGCCCTCGGTCACGCCCTGCGAGATGTCGGGCGACTGCTCCTCGATCGCGACCAGGATGCCGCAGCTCGCGCCGTCCAGGCCGAGCCGCGAGTCGTCGTAGCCGATGTCGAGCACCGCCTGGCGCACGACGTCGGGGATCTTCACGTGAGCCTGGCTCGTGATCTCACCCGCGACGCAGACGAAGCCGGTCTTGGTCAGCGTCTCGCACGCGACCCGGCTCTGCGGGTCCTGCGCGAGATACGCGTCGAGCACGGCGTCGGAAACCTGGTCGGCCACCTTGTCGGGGTGGCCCATCGAAACCGACTCCGAAGTGAACAGTCTGCGCCCCATGAGAATGCCGTCCTTTCCCCCGAATCGCGGCGAATCCTAACCCTGAAGGGCCATTCGCTCAAACTCAACGGGAAAGCGCTCGCGCATCCTCTGTTCGACCCGCTGGCGGATGTCCTGGGGGCCGCCCAGGCGCAGGCATTCCATCAGCAATTCGCGGGCTTCCGCTGCGGTCGAGTCGCGCAGGATGCGCTTGAGCAGCGGGATCGCGAAGGGCGCCATGGAGAGCTCGCGGATGCCCAGCGCCAGGAGGATCCAGACGTGCAGCGGGTCACCGGCCATCTCACCGCACATCCCGACCACGATTCCCGAGCGCCGCGCCGCCTGACCGATGCGCTGGATCATGCGCAGGTGCGCCGGGTGCAGCGGCTCGTAGAGATAGGCGACCTGTTCGTTCGAGCGGTCGACCGCGAGCGTGTACTGCAAGAGGTCGTTGGTCCCGATCGACAGGAAGTCCGCGTAGGGCGCGATCAGGTCCACGATCATGGCCGCGGCCGGAGTCTCGATCATGACGCCCAGCGGCACGTCGCGGTCGAAGACCACCCGCTCGCGCGCCAGCTCGCGCTTGGCCACGTCGAGCGCCGCGCGCGCCTGCTCCACCTCGGCCAGGCTGGAGACCATGGGCAGGAGGATCTTCAGCTTCCCCTGGGTGCTGGCCCGCAAGAGCGCCCGCAGCTGGGTGCGGAACACGTCGGGCCGGTGGTGCGACATGCGGATGCCGCGCAGCCCGAGCGCCGGGTTCGCCTCGTCGGAGAGGTCCAGGCCGGTCGGAACCTTCTCGCCGCCGATGTCGAGCGTGCGGATCGTGGCCGAGTACGGCGCGACCGCGGCCAGGATGCGCGCGTAGGCCGCGCACTGCTCGTCTTCGCCGGGCAGGTCGTGCCGGTTCAGGAACAGGAACTCGGTGCGGTACAGCCCGATGCCCTCGGCGCCGTAGCGCAGCGCGTCGCGCGCCTCTTCCAGCTGGTCGACGTTCGCGAGCAGGCTCATCGCCACGCCGTCCTTGGTCTCGGCGGGCAGGTCCACGTAGCGGAACAGCTCGCGCGACAGCGCCTTCAGGTCGGCGAGCTGCTTCTGGTACTCGGCGATCGTGGTCGGATCGGGGTCGACGATCACGCGGCCGGTGCGGCCGTCGAGAATCAGCGTGACTCCGTCGGCCAGCTCGCGCACGAGCTCGGCGCCCACCGCGACCACCGCGGGGATCTCCAGGCTGCGCGCCATGATCGTGACGTGCGAGGTGCGCGAGCCGGTCTCGGTCACGAAGCCGGCCACGCTCTGGCGAGTCACCTGTGCGACCTCGCCGGGTGACAGGTCCTCGGCCACCACGATCACGCCGGGCGGCGCGTTGCGCAGGCCTTCGGGCTCGCGGCCCATCAGCGCCTGCAGCACGCGGCGCACGATGAAGCCGATGTCGCTGGCGCGCTCGCGCAGGTACGGGTCGGGCAGTGACTCGAACAGCTCCTCGAGCCGGCGCAGCTCGCGCTGCAGCGCCCACTCCGCGTTCAGCCCGTGCTCGCGGATGTTCGCCTCGGCGTGCTGCAGGAGCGTGGGGTCCTCGAGGAACAGGAACTGCGCGTCGAAGATCGTGCCGACCAGGCCCGTGCCCTGCATGCCGCGCTTGATCTCGTCGAGCTTGGCGCGCGTCGACGCAAAGGCCATGCGCAAGCGCTCGACTTCGCCGTCGGCCTGCTCGTCGCGGATGCGGTGCTCGGGAATCACGATGCGCTCGCGCCGTAGGACGTACGCGGGACCGATCGCGATTCCCGGTGAGACGGGCAGTCCGCGGTGCTCGGAGCCGCGCGACTTCACGCGCCTTCTCCGAAGCGGTCCGAAATGAGTTGCGCTAATGCGGCCACGGCGTCGTCCGCGTCCGCGCCGTCGGCGACCACGCGCACCTGCGTGCCGACGGGCGCGGCCAGAGTCACGAGCGCAATGATGCTCTTCCCGTTGGCGCGCGTCCCCTCGCGCTCGAGCGCGACGTCGCTCTTGAAGCGCTCGGCGACCTTCACGAACGCAGCCGCGGCGCGCAGATGCAGCCCCAGCTGGTTGGCGATCGTGCAGTCGCGCTCCGCGCGGCTCATGCGTCCCGCTTCTCCGCGCGGTTGGCGAGCAGGTCGCTGGCCACCGAGATGTTGCGCCGGCCGTAGTCGCGCGCGGTCTCGGCCAGCTCGTGGATGCCCATGCCGGGCTTGGGCCGCGCGACTTTGACCAACATGGGAAGATTCACACCAGTCACGACCTCGATCCGGCCCTCCTCCAGGAAGGAGAGTGACAGGTTCGAAGGGGTGCCGCCGAACATGTCGACCAGCACCAGGGCCCCCTGCCCCTGGTCCACCTCGCGCAGCGCCTTGTCGATCTGAGCCCGCATGTCTTCCGGCGTGGCGGTCGCGGGATCGAGCCCGATGGCGCGCACGTGAGGCAGCTCACCGACGATGTGGCGCAGCGCGCCCACGAACTCGTCGGCGAGCCCGTAGTGGGACAAGATGAGGATTCCGATCACGATTCCGTCCTCCGCGCGCGTTGGACGTCGCGGTGAGTCACCCGCACGTCAATCTTGCGCTCCGTGAGATGTCTTTCCAGCGCCCGGGCCACCGCCACCGAGCGGTGCTGGCCCCCGGTGCAGCCCAGCGCGACCGTGAGGTGGGCCTTGCCCTCCTCCTGATAGCGCGGGACGAGAAAGTCGACGAACTCACACAGCTTCGCCATGAACTCCCGCGTGCCCGGCGCCTCGAGCACGAACGCCGCCACCTCGGGGTCCAGGCCCGTGCGCTCGCGCAGCGTGGGCTCGAAGTTCGGGTTGGGCAGGAAGCGCACGTCGATCATCAGGTCGGCGGCTTCGGGCACGCCGTGGCGGAAGCCGAACGAGACCAGCTCGATCTCCATCGGCGCGGTGCGCTGCGCGCCGGTGAAGTGCCGGGTCACCTGGCGCTTCAGATCGTGCACGCTCATGTGACTCGTGTCGATCACGAGGTCCGCGCGGCGCGCGATCGGCAGCATCATCTCGCGCTCGCGGCCGATGTCGTCGAACAGCGAGCCGCTGCCGCGCGTGGGGTGCACGCGCCGCGTCTCGCTGAAGCGCTGCGCGAGCACCTCGTCCTCGGCGTCGAGATACAGGAGCTGCGTCGGCAGGCCGCTCTCCTTCAGGTGGTCGTGGACGTGGGGGAACGCGGCCAGGAACGTGCGCTCGCGCACGTCGACCGCCACCGCCAGCCGGTCGCTGCCGGCGCGGAACAGCGCCACGAACGGCTCGAGCAGCACCACCGGCAGGTTGTCGACGCAGAAGAAGCCCAGGTCCTCGAGCGCCTTCATGGCGGTCGTGCGGCCCGCGCCCGAGAGACCCGAGACGACCACCAGCGACGGCCCGAGACTCACGAGCGCCCACGCAGCAGCGCGAACAGGCGCTCGTCGAGCTCCGCCGCCCCGCTGCGACCCTGGCGCTGCAACAGGTGCACGCGCGCCGCCACCTCGACCAGCGAGGCGATGTTGCGGCCCGGCGCGACCGGCAGGTGCAGCGCCGCGATCTCGAAGCCGGCGAACACCTCCTTGTGCTGGTCCAGGCCCACGCGCTCGACCTCGCCCGCGCCCCAGGCCTCGAGCTGCACCACGAGCTCGACCCGCGTGCGCTCCGCGACCGCGCGCTCGCCGAACAGGCTCGGCACGTGCACGATCCCGATCCCGCGCAGCTCGATGTAGTGGCGCACCAGCTCGGGACTGAAGCCCAGCGGCGCGCCGTCGGCATCGCGGCCCAGGAGCACCACGTCGTCGGCGACCAGGCGATGGCCGCGCATCACCAGCTCGAGCGCGCACTCACTCTTGCCGATGCCGCTCTTCCCGAGCAAGAGGACGCCCACGCCCGCGACCTCCACCAGGCTGCCGTGGATGCGCGGCGGCGCGTGAGACTCGGCGGCCATCTACTGCCTCGACTCCTCCTCCTCGAAGGCGCGGAACAGCTCGTCGGTGGACTGGACCTGGCGCAGGCGCGCCCGGAACGCCTCGGAGCCGAGCAGCCGCGACAGGCGCGCCAGGAGCAGCAGGTGCGCGCTGCCCTCCTTGCCGGGCGCGACGAGGAGGAAGAACAGGTGGGTCTCCTGACCGTCCAGCGAGTCGAAGGGCACGCCGGCGCGCGACAGGCCGAAGACCGCGAGCAGGCGCTGGAGTGACTCGATCCGGGCGTGCGGGATCGCGATGCCGTCGCCCATGGCCGTGGTGCCGAGCTTCTCGCGCTCGATCAGCATGCCGTACAGCTTGTCCGGGTCCAGCCCGCTCACCTGGCCGGCCAGGGCCTCGGCCAGCTCGCGCAGGACCTCGAGCTTGGTCTCTCCGTGCAGGTCGGTACGACATGCGTCTCGCACGAGAATGTCGGTGAGCTTCATGGACCCAACCCCGCCCGCAGCGGTCGCGAATTTAGCCGATCTGCCGGCGCTGCGTCGAAGACAGGATACGCAGCGCCTCGCGGTATTTCGTGACGGTCCGCCGCGCGATCTGGATGCTCGCGTCGGACAGCAGCTCCGCGATCTTCTGGTCCGAGAGCGGATTGCGCGAGTCCTCGGCCCGGATGATCTGCAGGATCTTCTCCTTGACCGACTCGGATGCGATCCCGTCGCCGTCGGAGGTGCGGATGCTCGAGTTGAAGAAGAACTTGAGCTCGAAGACCCCATGGGGGGTCTGCGTGTACTTGTTGGTGGTGACTCGCGACACCGTGGACTCGTGCATGCCGATGTCGTCCGCCACGTCGCGCAGGTTGAGCGGCCGCAGGTGCTCCGGGCCCTTGTCGAAGAACTCGCGCTGGAAGCGGATGATCGACTCCATGACCCGCACGATCGTGCGCTGGCGCTGGTGGATCGACTTGATCAGCCAGACCGCGGAGCGCAGCTTCTCGCGCACGTACTCGCGCGTCTGCTTGCCGTTGCCGTCCTTGTTCGCCAGCACCTGCTTGTAGGCCAGGCTGACGCGCAGCTTGGGCATGCCGTCCTCGTTCAGGACCACGTGGTACTCGTCGCCGAGCTTGTGCACGAAGATGTCCGGGGTGATGTAGACCGGCTCGTCGCCCGCGAACTGCCGGCCCGGCCGGGGCTCGAACGAGCCGATCAGCTTGGCCGCCGCCGCGACCTCGGCCAGCTCGCAGTTCTCCATGCGCGCGATGCCGCGGAAGTCGTGCTTCTGCAGCGCGTCGAGGTGCTGGGTGATGATGCGCACGGCCAGGCCCTCGGTGACCCCCGCGACCCGCATCTGGATCAAGAGACACTCGGCCAGGCTGCGCGCGGCCACGCCCACCGGGTCGAGCTCCTGCACGCGCGCCAGCACCTTCTCGACCGTCCTGACCTCGGTCTTGGTCTCGGCCGCGATCGCCTCGAGGTCCTCCTGGAGATAGCCGTCGTCGTTCAGGTTCCACACGATGCGCAGCGCGATCTCGCGCTCGATCTCTTCCAGCTCCACGAAGCCGAGCTGCCAGATCAGGTGGTCGTTGAGCGACGTCGCCGGAGTCAGGTTCGCGTCGAGCGCCGGCCGGTCGTCGTCGCCGCGCGACAGGCTGGTCTGCGGCTTCGACTCCATGTAGCTCTCCCAGTCGAGGTCGCCGACCATGTCGTCGGTGCTGGGCGTGGCCGTCTCGGCCTCCGCGGCCGCGGTCTGCGCGGCCTCGGGCGCCGCGGGCACCTCGCCGGGCTCGTTCTCGTCGGCGGCGATCTCCTCGGGCGCCGCCTCGTCCTCGAGCGCCTCCTCGAGCACCGGGTTCTCGACCAGCTCCTGCTGGATCGTGTTCTGCAGCTCGAGCCGCGACAGCTGCAGGAGCTTGATCGCCTGCTGCAGCTGGGGAGTCATCACCAGCGACTGGGTGAGCTTGACGGTCTGCTTGAGCTCGAGCGCCATGACTTACAACCGGAAGTTCTGCCCGAGATAGATCTCGCGAACCGTCGGGTCCTCCGTGATTTCGTTGGGCGATCCCTCGCGGATGATGCGCCCGTCCTTGATGATGTACGCGCGGTCGCAGATCGTGAGTGTCTCGCGCACGTTGTGGTCGGTGATCACGATGCCGATGCCGCGCTCGCGCAGCTGCGAGATGATCTTCTGGATGTCGATCACGGCGATCGGGTCGATGCCCGAGAACGGCTCGTCGAGCAGCATGAAGCGCGGGTCGAGCACGAGCGCGCGCGTGATCTCCACGCGCCGCCGTTCGCCGCCCGAGAGCGTGGCGCCCTTCTGCTTGCGCTTGGCCACCAGGTCGAGCTCGCCCAGCAGCTCCCTGGCGCGCTCGTGTCGCTCGTGGCGGCGCATGGGCAGTGTCTCGAGGATCGCCAGGATGTTCTCCTCCACCGTGAGCTTCCGGAAGATCGAGGGCTCCTGCGGCAGGTAGGTGATGCCCTTCCGCGCCCTCTGGTACATCGGCAGATCGGTGATCTCCTCCTCACCGAGGTACACGTGCCCGGCCGTGGGGTGGATGCGGCCGACGATCATGTTGAACGTGGTGGTCTTGCCCGCCCCGTTGGGGCCGAGCAGGCCGACCACCTCGCCCGGGCCGACGGCGACGCGCACGTCGCGCACCGCTTCCTTCGCGCCGAAGCGCTTGCACAGGTCGCGCGCGTGCAGCGTCGGGGTCATCATCCGCCGCTCGCCTTGGCCGGCGCCGGCGCTGGGGCAGGAGCCTTCGCGGGCGCCGGCGTGGTGCCCGTCGCGGGCGTCGCGCTCGGGGTGTTCGGGTCGGTCTGGCGCACGCGCACCGACACGTTCCCGACCGCCTTCACGGTGCTCTTGCACAGGTCGAAGTAGATCGTGTCGGCGAGCACGTCGTCGGTCGCGCGGTGCAAGCTCGCCTGGTCGCCGCCGCTGTGGCACTCGGCGGTGCAGTTGACGTTGTCGACCTGCGCCTCGGTGCACAGCGCCTGGTTCGTGCCCTGCGTGATCACGACCGAGCCCTTGGCGTTGATCTTGTCCGGGTGACCGGCGGCGGTCGGCGGGTAGATCGCCTGCAGCCAGTCGCAGGTCAGGTTCATGTCGCCCTGGCGCGCCTTCACGCGCTTGGTGAACACGACCGTCTGGCGGCCGTCGGCCGCCTTCACGCCTTCGGCTTCGTCGGAGGTGATCACGAGCTCCGCGCCGGGCGTGAACTTCAGCCCGAGCCGGTCGGCGGCCTCGGCGGAGGTCTTCGGCGGCTCGCTGGGCGGAGCGGGCGGCGCGGGCGCAGGGGTGTCGGCGCGCGCGGCCCACGCCAGCACCACCAGACAGGCGAGCGCCGCCGCACGAGTCACTGTGGCTGCGCCTTCGGCGTCACGCGCGCCTTGACGTTCCCGGTCAGGTGCAGCTTGTGAGTCGCGACCTCGAGCTCCATGCCCGTGGCGGTGAGCACGAGATTGTCGCGCCGCAGCTCGACCGGGCTGTCGCTCGCGATCACGCGCCGCGCGCCCACGTAGTGCACGGCCCTTGTCTTGAACTTCTGCCCCTCCTCGGTCGTGCCGGTGACTCCGTCGGTGAGCACGAAGTCGTCCTTGTCGAGATGGAACTGGCCGTGAGGCGCGGCGATCTCGACCTTGCTCGCGTCCTCGGTCGCGAAATGGATCGACACGTCTCGCAGGTGCGCGACCTTGGTCGCCATGTCGACCGTGGCCCCGGCCGCGGTCACGAGCAGGTCCTGCAAGTCGCCGTGGTATCCCTCGTAGATCACTCGGTCCATCTCGATCGGAGGCATCTCCGGCGCCGCGCGTGGCCCGCCGTTGTCGAGGAAGTCGGACGCGGGTCCACAGCCGAGTGACAGGCACACGACCGCGGCCATGCTGCCGCGGCTGAGACGTGGCCTCGCGCTCCCTCGCATCCGTTCGCTCTCCTCCGAGCCCCCCGCTGCTCCTCGGTCGGAGTGCGTCCGGGATAAGCAAGAAGCATACCTTGGTTGGAGCGGGTGCGCCGCTTCTCGTCATGGAACGAAGACGAGAAGCGCGGCTACGGGCTGTCGGAGTCGGGCGTGGGAGCGGGCTGGACGTCCGGCTCCTGCGGAGGCGGAGCCGCGGGCGGCTGGAGGGCCTGTGCCCGCTTCTCCTGGATGTCGCGCGCGATCTCCGCCGAGTCGTCGAACACGACGTCGACGCCGAACAGAGTCCGCAGCGGCTCGTGCGTGCCGAGCCACCAGGCGGGGTGGAAGAGCAGTGTGTCGGCGACCACCCCGACCGGGTGCAGCATGTACGCGATGATGCGCAGCGGGTGCCCCGAGCGCTGCGGGTTGTAGCGGGTCGTGCCCGCCCCTGCCGGGCTCGAGAGCGCGGCCAGGGCAAAAGCGAGCGCGAGGGCGAGCCCGGGCTTTCTCATCGCGATTCCTTTTCTACCCGATTTCGCATCGGCGCGCCGTGGGAAACACCATAGTCCTGCCGGTCACGGGTCCGGGTAGCGGATCTCGAGCACCACGAAGCGCGCGCGGCCCGCCGGGCGCATCACCTCGACCTCGTCGCCCGCGCGCTTGCCCATCAGCACGCGGCCGATCGGCGATTCGACGCTGATCGCGCCGGTCGCGACGTCGCTCTCGTCGGGCCCCACCAGGCGGTAGCAGAGCTCGGCGCCGGTCTCGTCTTCGAGCGTGACCCAGGCGCCGAAGTAGACCCGGTCGCGCGCGACCTCGCCGGGCCGCACGACCACGAGCTGGTCGAAGCGCTTGCGCAGGAACTCGATGCGGCGGTCGATCTCGCGCAGCCGCTTCTTGCCGTAGATGTACTCGGCGTTCTCCGAGCGG
Organism: Myxococcota bacterium; assembly: GCA_035498015.1. Lineage (NCBI taxonomy): Bacteria > Pseudomonadati > Myxococcota > Myxococcota bacterium. The sequence goes on along the minus strand of DATKAO010000108.1, from coordinate 17,962 downwards.
TCGCCGAGCGCCGCCGCGGCGGCGACCTCGCGAGTCACGCGCGGGCGCTCGACACGCCAGAGCTGCTCGAGCTCCTCTTGCAGGCGGCGCGCGCCTTCCGGCGTGATGTGGACCTTCTTGCCCTGTGGAGCCACGGCCCGGCCGAGATAGCGCGCGCCACGCGCGGCCGCACCTGTGCTCCAATCCGGCAGATGGCGATTCGCGAGCCCGCGCGCGACCTCGAGATCCTCGCGCGCGCCGACGTGCTGGTGGTCGGCGGCGGCACGGCCGGCGTCGCCGCCGCGGTAGCCGCGGCGCGCTCCGGCGCGCGCGTGCTCCTGGCCGAGGCCTCGAGCTCGCTCGGCGGGCTTGCGACCAACGGGCTGATCGCGCTCCTGCTCACGCTCGACGACGGCCGCGGCAGACAGGTGATCGGCGGCCTGTGTCAGGAGGTGACCGAGCGCATGAGCGCGCGCGGCGGCGCCTTCGCGCCCCCGCGCGAGCACTGGGGCCGGCCCGACCCCGAGCTCGTGGAGCGCTACCGGCGCTGGGGCCTGGTCTGGGGCGGCGCGCCCGCCGAGCACGTGGTGCGCTACTCGGTGGCGTACGACCCGGAGGTCATGCGCGAGGCGCTGAACGAGCTCGTGACACAGTCTGGTGTAGAGCTGTTGTTCCACGTCTGGGGCGCGCGGGCGCTCGTTGCGGATGGGCGCGTGCACGGGGTCGCGGTCGAGTCGCGCGCGGGCCGGCACGCGCTCGCGGCCGACGTGGTGATCGACGCGACCGGCGACGGTCACGTGCTCGCCTCGGCGGGCTGCGCGTTCGAGCTCGAGCGCGTGCACCCGTGGCTGTGGTTCCGCGTGGGCGGGATCCGCGACGTGGATGCCGCGATCTCCGCCGGCGCGCCGTTGTTCCGCACGCCGAACCCGGGCCAGGCGCTCCTGCCCTGGGGCGCAGTCACCCGCGCCGGCCGCAAGATCGACGCCACCGATCCGCGCGACCTGACCGCGGCCGAGCTCGAGTGCCGCACGCTGGTGATGGAGGAGTTCCGGGCGCTGCGCGAGAAGCACCCCGAGCTGCGCGACGCGCACCTGTGCGAGATCGCGCGCTTGCTCGGAGTCACCGAGAGCCGCCGCCTGGTGGGCCGCGTGGTGCTGGCTCACGCGGACCGCCAGAAGCCACAGCCGGGCACGATCGCGATCACCGGTCACTGGACGAAGTACGGCGCGGTCTACGCGATCCCGTACGGCTGTCTCCAGGCGCGCGAGGTCGAGAACCTGCTGGCCGTGGGCCGCTGTCTCTCGGCCGATCACCGCACGCACAATGCCACCAAGGAGATCCCGCCCTGCTTCGCGACGGGCGAGGCCGCCGGCGTGGCGGTGGCGCTGGCGCTCGAGCACGGCGGGCGCGTGGACCAGGTCCCGGTCGAGACGCTGCGCGCGCGCCTGCGCGACCGGGGCGCGATCGTCGACTACCCCTTCTGACGCCGGGCGGCCTCGACCTCGGCTTGGTCGAGCACGCGCGTCTCGAGCACGCGCGACACCACCAGACGCGTGGCGTCGTCGCCCTCGAGTGACTCGAGCGGCGCGAGCCCGGCCACGAGCTCGGACAGCTGGCGGCGCTGCTCGGCGCGCACGCCGCGGAACACCAGCCCGAAGCCGCGTGCGCCGTGATCGCGCACGACCTCGGCTTCGATCACGAGCGCGCCGCCGCCGGCGGCGCCATACAGGCCCAGCGCGATGCGCTGGCCCACCACGATGCCGGGCTGGCGCGCGATCCGGATGCCGTCGACCGAGAGGTCGTGACCGAGCACCGCCTGCGGAGCGTCGGCGTCGAAGGCCGTGAGCGCGGCCACGCGGCGGCGGTACGCGCGCCGCTCGGTGCGGCGCCGCTCGCGCGGCGCGCGCTGCGGCGCTTCGGACAGCACCGAGACGCGGGTGCCCAGGTGACTGCCCGACAGGATCGACTCGAGCTCGGCATTGGCCTCGGGCGCCAAGGGATCGAGCTCGACCGCGACCGACCAGGCCGGAGAGTCCGTCGGATGCCCCTCGCGTTCGGAGCGCGACACGTGACCGGAGAGCGCGTCGAGCGCAACGCTCGACAGCTCGGGCGGCAGCCCGATCTCGATCCAGTCACCGGCCTCGAGCGGCGCGTCGACGCGCAGGCGCGCCGCGGCCGCCGACAGCTCGAGCAGCTTCGCCGAGTGAGTCGCCCCGTCGACCTTGACGGCCGCGGCCGTGCCCAGCGGCAGGCGCGAGAGCGCGCGCCGCTCGTTGCGGTCGTGGAGCATGGTCGAGATCAACAGCCGCAGCGTCTCCTGGTCCACCGAGCTGTGCACCAGGTAATGCACGCCCAGCTCGCGCAGCTCCGAGCGCAGCTCGTCGAAGTCCTGCCCGTGCACGCACAGCCAGCGCGGCCCGGGGCCGCCGTCTTCCGGCTTGGGCAGCCGGCCGAGCTCGAGCGCGCGGTTGCCCGTGCTGATCAACAGGTCGCGGGCGCGCGGGATCGCGCGCGAGTCACGCGGCCGGCGGCACAGGCTGAACGGCACGCCGAGCCGCTCGAGGATCACTCGCACGCGGTCCAGCTCGCCGTCGTCGAGCAGCACGATCGACGCCGAGTTTTCCACGCGTTCGCTTTCGGCCCGCTACCGCGCGGGCTTGAAGACGGACCTAAGGTGCGGCTCTCGGATGCGCAACTAGCTCGGCGGCGAAGCTCGGGTCGCCGCCGTCGCCGGGAATGCGCTGGATCTCGACCGCCAGCACGTTGGTGCCGGGCACGAGCAGCGCCGGGTCGAGCAGGTGGTGCGCGAGCACCGGCTGGGCTGCCGCTTCGGCGCGCGGGCCGCGCGGCACGAGCCAGCGCTTCTCGCGCACCGGCGAGAGACGCACCCAGCGCACGGCCTCGCGCCCGTTGAGATAAGCCACGGCGCGGTTGTCTCTGGGCAGCCCGAGCTCGAGCGTGCGCAAGGCCGGCAGACCCGTGGCCTCGAACTCGATCCGGTAGTAAGTCTCGCGCGCGGGCGCGCCGGCCGCGGCGCCGCGGTCGACGATCCGGAACGGCGTGCCCGCCGCGGCCCACTCGCTCTGGTCGAAGCGCGGCGCGAGCCAGCCGTCCTGCGGCGCGAGCCCGTCGCGCACGTGCCAGCTCGCGGTCGGCGCGACCAGAGTCAGCGGCAGCGGCAGCTCCGCCGCGCCTGGCAGCGCGAACTTGTCGCCCTCGGGGTCACCCACCGCGACGAACTCACCGCGCGCCACGCCGTCGCGCAGCTCGAGCCGCAGCGCGCCGTAGCGCTGCCCGATGCGCAGCGCGCTGCCGGGCTGCGGCTCGCGGAAGCGGTAGAGACTCTGCCCGCCCGTCCCCACCACCACGTACGGCATGTCGCCCACCGCGAAGCGCTCGTAGTCGTGGTCGTGACCCGAGAACACGGCGGTCGCGCCCCAGGCGCGGAACGGCCACTGCAGCTCCGGGGTCGAGCCGTGGGGTCCGGACGAGTACGGCGGGTGGTGGAAGAACACCCAGCGGTGCGGCTCCCTGGCTTTCGCCAGGCCCTCGCGCAGCCAGCGGCCCTGGACCGAGTCGAAGGTGACTCCGTCGGGCTCGTGCGGATCGCTGTCGACGAAGAACAGGTGAACGTCGCCGCGCACCAGATCGTAGTAGCGCTCGTTGCCGGGCAGCTCGAAGTAGTCGAGATAGGGCTGCGCGCCCGGCGTGCGCCAGTCGTGATTGCCCAGCGTCGGAAAGAAGCGGTTCTCGCTCGCGCCCGGCCCGAACGCGCCGCGGTAGGGGTGGATCCAGCGCGCGTAGTACTTCCCGATGTTGCGGTCGATCGTCTCGGCTGCGCCGTTGGGGTAGTTGTCGTCACCGACCGTGACCACGAGATCCGGTTGGAATCCGGCCACGAGCACCGCGACTTGCGCTTCGCCCGGGGTGTCCCCGCCGAAGTCACCGATCACGGCGACACACAGATTCCGCTCGCGCGCGCAGCCCAGCGCGAGAAAGAGCGCGAGCGCGCACACCCCCCGGCGTATCATCGCGGACGCCGAGCGTAGCGGACGCAACCCGCGCGCCGCACACCGGTTGCTGTGTGAAGGGTCGAACGGCCCTTACTCGAAGGAGGAGAGAGATGAAGCGGACTTGGATTCTGGCGCTGGCTCTGGTGACCGGCGTCACCTTTTTCGGCGCTCACCCTGCAGCGGCTTCGAAGAGCGACCCCAACGATCCCAACAACCCCGACGTGACCAGGCAGTGCGTCGCCGATGCACGCGCGACGCAGAGAACCTGCAACCAGACCTGCAAGGACGACTTCCTGACGGCGGTCGACACCTGCCGCAACGTGAACCACGACTGCGCCGACACGGCCCGCGAGAATCGCGACACCTGCGTGAAGGGCGTGTTCGACGCGCTCAACCAGTGCATCAGCACCGAGTGCGCGCAGTTCGACACCGACATCGATCAGTGCCGGACCGACTTCCCGGCGCACAGCGCGGACCGAGCGGTCTGCATCAACAACGCGCAGCTGCAGAAGTTCATCTGCCGCAAGAACTGCCGCCTCAGCACCGACGTCTTCAAGGGCCTCCGTGACTGCCGCGACACGTTCAAGACCGACATCCAGGCCTGCAAGGAGCCGGCGCCCACGCCGACCTCGATGGGCAAGTAGGCAGAGCTCAAAAAGAAAACGGGGCGGCGGCGCGTCAGCGCCGTCGCCCCGTCGGTTTATCTACGCTCGCCTCTGGCTCGCTGCGCGCAGCTCACGCCGCTTGCGGCCTCGCTCAGGGCGGCCTTCGCTCGGCCCTGTTTCCCGAGCGATCTCAGGCCTGAGTCATTTCCTTGATGAGCTGCGAGACCTTCTGGGCCTCGGGGCCTGGAGCGCCGGCCATCTGCATCTGCATCAGCTTGGCCATGTCGCCCTCGACACGGATCTGACCCGACATGAAGGCCTGCATCGCGGCCTGCTGGTTGTTGTCGATCAGCATCGCCTTGGCGACCGCGAACGGGATCACGAGCTTGGTCGGGGCGTCGTTCGCGAAGCCCTTCAGCATGCGCCCGTTGTCCATGCGGAACGCGACGTCGCCACTCGGGCCGCCGGTGATCTGCATGTTGACCTTCAGGCCCTGGATCGCCGGCGGAACCGGCGGGTTCACCTCGGCCTGGATCTTCTCGGCCGCAGCGAACCAGCCGTCGGAAAGGAATGTTTCTGCCACTGGGGGGTCTCCTTTAAGGGGGGTCGGTGGTGCGCGCGATTATCGACTCGCGGCGTACGCACTTTCAAGTCACACATACGTCAACGGAGCTGAGCCGAGGAATACTCCAGGATCCGCCGGGCGACGATCAGCTGGTTGATCTGCTGCGTGCCTTCGTAGATGTCGTTGATCTTGGCGTCGCGCATCCACTTCTCGACCAGGAGCTTCTTCGAATAGCCGAGCGGCCCGAACAGCTCGACCGCCTTCTGCGTGATCTTCGTGACTGCCAGCCCGGCCTTGGCCTTGGCCATCGAGGCTTCCAGGTTGTTGGGCTTGCCTCGGGTCATCATCGCGGCGGCGCGCCAGGTGAGAAGGCGCGCGGCCTGGAGCTCGGCCTGCATGTCGATCAGGTCGCGCTCGAGCGCGGTGATCTCCCGCGGCGGCGCGTCGAAGCGCACGGTCACGCCCTGGCGCGCGAGCTCCTCGAGCGTGAAATCGAGGGCCGCGCGGCCGACCCCGACCGCCATGGCCGCGACGATCGGGCGGCTGGCGTCGAAGGTGGCCATGGCGCCCTTGAAGCCCTTGTCGCCCGAGCGCGCGGCGCCCTCGGCCTTCTGCGCCTCGCTCTTGGGCTGGGGCGGCTTGCCCAGCAGGTTGCCGGCCGGGACGCGGCAGTCCTCGAACACCAGCGTGGCCGTGTCACTGGCGCGGATACCCAGCTTCTTCTCGAGCCCGACCAGGCGCATGCCCGGCGTCTTGGCCGGCACCACGAACGACTTGATGCCGCCGCGGCCGAGTGACTTGTCGGTCGTGGCCCACACCACCACGAAGCCGCCCTCGACCTGCGACGCGCCCTCGCCCGCGGTGCAGAAGATCTTGGTGCCGTTCAGCACCCACTCCTGCGTGGCCTCGTCGAAGCGCGCCGTGGTCTGGATCGCGGCCGAGTCCGAGCCGGCATTGGCCTCGGTGATCGCCATCGCGCCCCAGATCGGGTGCGGCGACTCGCGGAACGGCCGCAGGAAGCGCTCGCGCTGCTCGGGCGTGCCGGCGGCGCCGACCGCCGAGCCGCCCAGCGCCGCGGTCGGCATGCGCAGATACAGCGCGGCGTCGCCGAAGCACAGCTCCTCGGCCTGGATGCACACCTGCACGAAGCCGTCGCTCTGGCCGCCGATCAGGCCCGGCGCGCCGCTGCGCGCGTGGTTCCAGTAGTACTCGACCCACTCGCTGGGCAGCGCGTGCTCCTGCTCGTCGTACTTGCGCGAGATGGGCCGCATCTGCTCGAGCGCCATGCGCCGGTAGAAGGCGCGCGCCTGCAGGCTGTTCTCGGTGGGATCGAACGAGATCACGAGATACCTCTCAGACCAGAGTGAGTGCTTCGAAGCACGCGAAGCCGCGCGCGTTGCGCAGCAGGAGCTCGGGCAGATACTCGCGCACGTAGCCGTGGCCGCCGAAGACCTGCACCGCGCCGTCGGCCACCTCGAGCGCCACGCGCCGCACCTGGTGGATGGCCAGCGCCGCCTCGCGCGTCGCGTCCTCGCCGCGGTCGAGCTTCCAGGCGGCCTCCCAGGTGAGCAGGCGCGCGCCGTCGAGCTCGATCGCCATGTCGGCGAGCTTGAAGGCGATGGCCTGCTTGGTCGCGATCGGCGCACCGAACGCCTCGCGCTCCTTGGCATAGTCGCGCGCCAGCTCGAAGGCCGCGCGCGCCACGCCGACGCCGAGCGCCGCGAGCCCCACGCGTCCGCACGCCACCAGCGACCGCAGGTCCGGGCCAGCGACGCCGCCCAGGCGTGACTCGGACGGCACGCGGACCCCGTCGAGCGCGAGCTCGGCGAGCGGCAGCGCGCGGATGCCCATGTAGGCGTCGGGGCTGCGCTTCAAGCCGCCGGCGTCGGCCGGCACCACGAACCCCGCCAGTGACTCGCCCGCGCGCGCCAGCACCAGCACGTGGCGCACGCCCTCGGGCCACGGCACGAGACACTTCGCGCCGTCGAGCTGCCAGCCCGCGCCCTCGCGCCGCGCCGTGGTGCGCGGCCGGTACGGGTCGGAGTCGAAGCGCGGCTCGACCAGCGCCAGCGTGCCCGAGCAGACCGGGCTCGAGACCAGCGCGGGCAGCAGCGCCGCGCGCTGCGCCGGCGTGCCGAAGTCGGCCACCGCGTAGCCCAGGAGGCTCGGCGAAAGGATCCCGAGCGCGAGCGCCAGGTCGCCGAAGGCCAGCTCCTCGGCCACCAGCACCCCGGTCACCGCGCTGCGCGCGCCGCCGCCGCCGAACTCCTCCGGCAGGCCGTTCGCCACCAGCCCGAGCTCGTGCGCGCGCTGCAGAACTTCGCTCGGCAGCTTGGCCGACTCGTCGGACTCGCGCGACAACGGCCGCAGCTCGCTCCTGGCGAACTCGCGCACCGTCTCGACGATCAGGGTCTGCTCCTCGCTCGGCTCAAAATCGATCACGTACGCGATTATGTCAGACTGAGGCATGAGCGAACGCACGAGTGACGCAGAAATCCGGCGGATCCTCGGAGAAACGCGCACGATTGCCCTGGTCGGCGCGAGCCCCAAGCCCGAGCGCGACAGCCACGAGGTCATGGCCTTCCTGCAGCAGCAGGGCTACCGGGTGATTCCGGTGAACCCGGTCTGCGCCGGCGAGACCATCCTGGGCGAGCGCGTGCGCGCGAGCCTGGCCGAGATCGACGAGCCGATCGACCTGGTCGACGTGTTTCGCAACTCCGAAGCGGCCGGACCCGTGACCGACGACGCCATCGCGGCCAAAGCGCGCGCGGTCTGGATGCAGCTGGGCGTCGTGAACGAGCCGGCGGCGGAGCGCGCGCGCAAGGCGGGCCTGTCGGTGGTCATGGACCGCTGCCCGAAGATCGAGATCCCGCGGCTCAGGATTCCGCCCAGAACCTGATCAGGTGGTGCGCGATCGCGAGCGGGGGCGGCACGAACACGCCGCCGGCGCCCGGCTGCGCGAGTGACTTGAGAATGTCGCCGCGCGCGAACCAGCGCGCGTCCTCGAGCTCGCTCTTGTCGACCGTGACGCTCTCGCTCTCGGCGCGCGCGAGACAGCCGATCATGAGTGAGGACGGGAACGGCCAGGGCTGCGAGGCGACGTAGCGCACCTCGCCCACCGTGATGCCCGCTTCCTCCTGCACCTCGCGCCGCACCGCCTCCTCGAGTGACTCGCCGGCCTCCACGAAGCCCGCCAGCGCCGAGTACATCTGGGCCGGCCAGGCGGCCTGGCGGCCCAGGAGACAGCGGTCGCCCGACTCGACCAGCATGATCACCACCGGGTCGGTGCGCGGGAAGTGCTGCGCGTCGCACTCGTCGCACTCGCGCATGTAGCCCGCCTCCTTCACGCTCGTGCTGCGGCCGCACACGGCGCAGAAGCGATGGCGCGCGTGCCAGTCGAGCATCTGCCGGCCCTGCGCGGCGATCGCCGAGTCACTCGCCGGGAGCGTGGCCGCTGCGGCGCGCAGCTCGACGAAGCTCGCCGAGCCGGCCAGGCCGAGCTCGGTCACCGGGTCGTGCAGCGGGCTGATGTCGAGCGCGAAGTGCGCCACTTCGTCGCGCACGCCGAGAAACACGCAGCCGGTGCGCGGGTCCTGCGCTGCGCGGATCGCCGTGGTGGCCCAGGCGAGCTCGGGCTTCTCGGACTTCACCAACACGTTCAGGCGCCAGAACGGCAGGAAGCGGCTGGCCTCGGACTCGAGCTGCGCGGCCACCCAGGCGGCGTCGCGCCGCCGCAATGCGGCGCGATCGAGCGGGCTGCCGGCGAACGTGATGGGGCGCGACACGCGCGCAGCGTACACGAGCCGGCAAGTCACGCGCAGCCACGGATGGACAGCGGGGTCAACCTCCGCCGCCTCCGCGCCGAAACAGACTGGCCGAGGGGGATGAAGAGAGGGCGGCGATGGCGGGCAAGGGCGGCAAGCGCAGAGCGTTGGAGCGCGAGTTCGAGGAGCTCCTGCTGGACGTCTTGGAGCAGGACTACGACCTCACGGTGAGACAGGCGGCCGATCGCATGGAGCGCCGCAAGCGCGACGTGGCCACGCTGCAGTTCGAGTACCACCACGACTCGGCGCACCAGGCCAGGGCCGTGGTGCGGATCGACGGCGTGCCGAGCTTCAAAGCCGTGCTCCCCGTCGACTGGAGCTCCCCCGACGCCCTGCGCCGCTCGGCGGAAGACTGCGAGGCGCTGGTGCTGTTCCTGAGCGAGCACCTCGAGAACCTGCGCGAGAAGACGCTCACCGCAGTGGCCTCGGGGCGTCTCCAGTACGGCCGGCGGGAAGACGACTGACGCCAGCTAGAATCCCGCGGTGCCGGTTCTCCTCTCGCTCTGCTTCTTCCTGTCCGGCGCCGGCAGCCTCGTGCTCGAGGTCGCCTGGAGCCGCGTGCTGCGGCTCGTGTTCGGCACGACCACGCTCGCGATCAGCACGATCCTCGTCGCCTACATGACGGGGCTCGGGATCGGCGGGCTGCTCGGTGGCCGGCTCGCGCCACGCGTGCGCGACGGCGTGCGCGCCTACGGGGCGATCGAGCTCGCGGTCGGGCTCTACGCGCTGGCGGTGCCGGCGATCTTCGCGGTCTTCCCGGCGCTCGGCCGCGCGTGGCTCGACGGTCTCTCGTTCTGGCCGGCCGCCTTCGCGCGCTTCGCCCTGTCGCTGGCCGTGCTGGTGGTGCCCACGGTCGGCATGGGGATGACGCTGCCGTTCCTGACGCGGGCCCTGGTGCGCGACACGGGCGCTGCCGGGCGGGGGATCGCGCTGCTCTACGGCGTGAACACGCTGGGCGCGGTGTGCGGCGTGTTCGGGTCGACGTTCCTGCTGCTGCCGGCGCTCGGCGTGCGCGGCTCGAGCCTGGCCGGCGCCGGGCTGTATCTCGCGGTGGGCGCGCTGGCGCTGGCCCTGGCGCGGCGTTGGCCGGCCGTCGAGCCGGTGGCGCCGGCGCCGGCCCGCGAGTCACTCGCGCGCTGGAACCCGGCCCTGCTCGCCTACGCCACGGTGGGCTTCACCTCGCTCGTGTACGAGGTGGCGTGGACGCGCGCGCTGTCGATGGTGATGGGCTCGTCGATCTACGCCTTTGCGTGCATGCTGGCGGCGTTCCTGCTCGGGATCGCGCTCGGGTCACTCGCCGTCCAGCCGTTCGCGGACCGGCTGCGCCGGCCGCTCGCGGTCTACGCGGGCGGAATCGCCGCCCTGGGGCTGCTCTCGCTGGCTTCGCTCTCGCTGCTGCCGGTCCTGCCGGCCGCGTTCATGGGGCTGGTGCGACGCTTCGGCGGCTCGCCCGTGACTCTCTTCGGCTCGCAGATGGCGATGGCAGTGGCGGTGATGTTCCCGCCCGCGCTCGTGCTGGGCGCCCTCTTCCCGCTGCTCGCGCGCGCGCAGGCAACGACCCAGGGCGCGGCGCCCGCCGCGGGCGACGTGTACTTCGCGAACACGCTGGGCTCGGCCACGGGCGCGTTCCTGGCGGGCTTCGTGCTCCTGCCGCTGCTCGGCCTGCGCGGCACGGCCGCGCTCGCGATCGCGACCAATCTCGCGGCAGCCGCGGCCGTCCTGCTGTGGCGCGGTGCGCCGAGCGCGCGCGGCCGGATCGCCCGGGCCGCCCCCTGCGCGCTGCTCGCGGCCGCGGTCTCGCTCCACCCGCCTTCGCTCGACACCGATCCGCTCGCGCGCGGCGGCTACGTGTCGACGCACATCTTCGACGACTCACCCGACGCGAGCTTGCTCGAGGGCGTGCCGCCGGAGCGCATGCTCTACTACCGCGACGGGCTCTCCGCGACGGTCTCGGTGCACGAGGCGCGCGGAGTCACTTCGCTGCACCTGAACGGCAAGGCCGACGCCTCGACCGGCGGCGACATGGCCACGCAGGTGCTGGTGGCCCAGGCCGCCATGCTGTTCGGGCCGCCCGCGAAGCGGGTGCTGGTGGTGGGCTGGGCGTCGGGAGTCACCGTGGGCTCCGCGGCGCGCCATCCGGTCGAGAGACTCGACGCGGTCGAGCTCGAGCCGGCCATGCTCGAGGCCTCGCGTTTCTTCGAGCCGGTGAACGGGCGCCCGCTCGCGAACCCGGCCGTGCACGTGGTGCTCGACGACGGGCGCCACTTCGTGGCGGCCACGCACGAGAGGTACGACGTGATCATCTCGCAGCCGTCGAACCCCTGGCTCACGGGCGTCGCGAACCTGTTCACGCGCGAGTATTTCCATGCGGCGCGCGGCGCGCTCGCGCCCCACGGGCGCTTCGTGGCCTGGTTCCCCCTGTACGCGATCGACTTCGACGCGCTGCGCGCGATCCTGGCCGCGCTGGAGGCCGAGTTCCCCTGCGTGTACACGCTCGTGCTCGACCGCAACAAGGCCGACCTGATCGTGCTGGCGCGGCTCGAGCCACTCACTCCCGCCGACCTGCCGCGCTTCGAGTCACTCCCGCCGGCCGTGCAGTCCGACCTGTACCGGATCGGCACCCACTCCACGGCCGAGCTGTGGAGTCTCCTGCGGCTCATGCCCGAGGACGTCGCGGCGCTGGTCGGCGCGGGCGCGCTCGAGAACCGCGACGACAACCTGTTCGTCGAGCTGCGCACGCCCTGGCTGCTCTACGCCGATCACTTCGCGCCGCCGGGCGAGGGGCCGAGCGCGCGCGCCTGGGCGCGCATCGACGCGCAGCCGCTGTCGCGCGCGGGGCTGCTCGAGCCGGCGCTCGCCGCGCCCGGCGCGCCGCGGGCCGGTGAGCTCGCGCTGGCCTACCTGAACGTGCGCCACGACTCACTCGCCACCGCGCGCATCGCGGCGCTGGCGCCCGACTCGGGCGAGGTGATCGCGGCGCGCGCGCAGTTCGCGCGCTCGGCCGGCCAGATCGACGAGGCGCACTACGCCGCCGAGCTCGACCGCGCGGCGGCGCGCGAGCCCGACTCGTACGACGTGCGCATGCTGCGCGCGCGCGAGCGTCTGGACCAAGAGGACTCGGCCGTGCCGGGCGCGCTGGCCGACGTCGACGCGGCGCTGGCCCGGAGGCCGGGCGATCCGGCGCTGCTCGGCGTGCGCGCCAGCGCGCTGCTGCGGCTGAAGCGCCCCGTCGAGGCGCGCGCGGCGCTGGCCGAGGTCGAGCGCAGCGAGTACTGGGCCCAGTCGAAGCCGCTCTGGTTCCTGGCGGCGATCGCCGCGCTTCAGGCCGGCGACCTACCGGACGGTATCCGGCGGCTCGAGGCCTTCACCGGCGCCGAGCCCGGCTTCGTGCAGGCCTGGCAGCTGCTCGAGCAGGCCTGCGCGCGCCAGGGTCGCAGCGCCGAAGCGGCGCGCGCGCGGCACAACCAGGCGCTCACTCTGTACTGGATGGCGCTCGCGGCCGAGCGCGCGGGGGACGTCACACGCGCACGGCAGACGCTGCAGCGCGCGCTCGCGGTCCAACCCGAGAACGCGCAGGCGCGCGCCGCGCTCGCGCGCCTCGGCGGCTGAGCTCGCTTTACCGCGCGCGGGCGCTCCCCTCATACTGCGCGCCGTGACTTCCAACGAGCCGAAGCTCTCACTGCTGCAGAAGCTGCTCTACAGCGCGCCGACCTTCGCGGGCGCGGCCATCGCGATCCCGCTGCTCATCCACCTGCCGAAGTTCTACTCGGACGTGGTGCTGGTGCCGATCGGCTACATCGCGCTGGCGATCGCGATCGCGCGCGCGCTCGACGCCATGGTCGACCCGGCGATCGGCTGGCTGTCCGACCGCACGCACACCCGGCTCGGCCGGCGCCGGCCGTATCTCCTGATCGGCGCGCCGTTCTGCGCGGTGGCATTGTATCTCATGCTCTCGCCGCCGGAGTCACTCGAGCCGGCGCAGGCGGGCGTGTGGTTCGGAGTCACCTTCGCGCTCTACTTCTTCTTCCACGCCATCTACGAGATCCCCTATCTCGGCATGGGCGCGGAGCTCACGGTCGACTACCACGAGCGCTCGAGCCTGTACGGCTGGCGCACGGCGTTCCTGATCTCGGGCACGTTCTTCGCGAGCGTGCTGCCGGTGGTGCTGGCGGCGCGCGGGCCGCGCGGCGCGATGGCGGCGACCGGGACGATGCTCGCGGTGCTCCTGGTGGTGCTGTACGCGCTGCTCGTGGTGGGCGTGCGCGAGCGCCGCCGCAGCACGACTCACGCCGCGAACGCGCTGGTGCCCGGCGTGCGCGTCGCGGTGCGCAATCGCCCGTTCATGATCCTGTTCCTCACGCTCGTGGTCGCGAGCCTGCCGGCCGCGATCCCGGCGCTCATGCTGCCCTACTACACCGACTACGTGATCGACCCCGCAGACACGCAGAAGACGGTCGCGCTGTTCCTCGTGCTGTATTTCGGCACGAGCTTCTTCTGCGTGCCGCTGTGGGTCTGGGCGGCGCACCGCTTCGGCAAGCTGCACGCCTGGCTCGCCTCGTTCATGATCGGGATCAGCGCGGGCATCGGCCTGTTCTTCGTGGGCAAGGGCGACGTCGCGTGGGTGGCGGTCTTGCACGTGTGGGCGGGCATTGCGTTTGGCGCCGGCTTCCTGCTCTTCCCCGCGATGCAGGCCGACGTGATCGACTACGACGAGCTGCACACCGGACAGCGCCGCGAGGCGCAGTTCACCGCGTTCTGGGCGCTGGTGCCCAAGCTCGTGGCGATCCCGGGTGCGGCGCTGCCGATCGCGCTGCTGGCGCAGCTCGGCTACGTGCCGAACCAGGACCAGTCACCCACCGTGCTGCTGGGCATCCGCGTGATCTACGCGCTGGTCCCGGCCGCGTGCGCGACCGTCGCGTTCTTCCTGGGCCGCCAGTACAACGTGAGTCAACAGGTGCACGAGAAGATCCGTGCCGGGATCGCGGCGCACGCACGCGGCGAGAACGCCGTCGACCCGCTCACGGGACGAGTGATTCCGCCGCCCTCCGCGCGCCTGGTCGATCCCGACACCGCCTGGTTCCTCGATCACTTCTCCCCGGGCGAGCTCCGGCGCGTGATCGCGCAGGGCGCCGCCGGGCTGCGCGGGCGCGTGGCGGCCAAAGCCGGCGCGTGTCTGGCGCTGTCGATCGCGGCCGTGGGCACCTGCATCGCGACGCTGCCTGCGGTGCACGAGGAGCCCGGCCTCCTGCCCGTGCTGTCGGTCGTGACTGCCGGCTTCGCGCTCACGGGCGCGGCCTTCCACGCGCTGCGGCTCGGGCCCGCGGCTCGCATGGCGGCGCGGCCCGTCGCGCCCGAGCTTTTGCGCGCGCACCTCGAGCAGACCGCGCGCACGCTGCCGCCCGTGGGCTCGGCGGCCGAGGCGCTGCAGCGCGCGTCCTAGCCGGCGCGACTCACGAGCACTTCGTCCCGTAGACGATGTACACGCAGTCGTATTCCTTCATCTGCTTGTACACGCAGGTGTCTCCCTGATCGCAGCCGCTGCAGCCATCGGGCGTGTCGATCAGGCAGCGCACGAGTGTCTCCGACTGGAGGTCGGCGGGCGGCGCATCGCGCGGGGGCTCGGCGGCCACCGGCGGCGGAGTCTGTGTGCCGGCGCAGGCCAGCGCAGCGACCAGGACGGCCCAGGCGATTCGAGCTCTCATCGCTCTCACTACGGCGCGCGGCTGCCCGCTGGATTCGCGCGGCCGAGCAGGAGCACGTTCGCGAACGGCGTGCCCTCGGCCATCGGCACCGCCTCGACCGCAAGACCGGCGCCACGCAAGAGCGCGCTCCACGCGGCGGCGCTGCGCAGGTGCAGCCGCCCCACCCGCCCGCGCCGGGTGAACACGCCGAGGTGGTCGCCCGCGCGCGTCAGCACCGCGCGCACGCCGGCGTCGGCATCGCAGATGCGCAGCAGGAGCAGACCGCCGGGCGCGAGCGCAGCGCACACGCGGCGCAGCAGTGTCTCCTGCGCGGCCGGCTCGAGATAGTGGATCACGTCGACCAGCGCGACCACGTCGCTGCGCGGCAGGATCGCCTCGCGCAGGTCGGCGGTCACGATGCGGCCTGCTCCGCGCAGCGCCGCGCGCGCGCGCTCGGCGTCCTTGGGGTCGCGCTCGATGCCCGTGAGCTCGAGCGCCGCGGGCGGCTTCGGCCAGTCGGCCGGCCAGCGCGCGCTGACCTCGGGCTCGCGAGTCACCGCCAGCGCGGTGAGCAGCATGCCCTGGCCGCAGCCCGCGTCCAGGAGCCGCCCGGACTCGGGCAAGAGGCCCTGGCGCAGCAGCGCCGCGAAGATCGGGTCACGCCGCAGCTTGGCGCGCGCATACGCCCGGGCGAAGCGGCCGGCCGGAGCGTAGCGCCGCGCCACCGCATCGACCCACGCGTCAGGCGGCGTGGGCAACGCCGAACGCCGCGCGCAGGGTGACTGGCCGGAGGCCGTGCTCCTGGAAGTGGCGCAAGAGCCGCGGCAGCGCGCGCAGCACCGTGGGCTCGAAGCGCCGCCGCGCCGCGGTCGAGCCGTCGTGGAGCAAGAGCACGTCGCCCGCGCGCAGCGGGTCGGCCAGCCGGCGGAACACCCGTTCGGGATCGGGGTCCACCGAGTCGTAGCCGCGCCGCTGCCACGAGACATAGGTGAGTCCCGCGCGCGCCAGCACCAGATCGAGCATGGGGCTGCGCGGTCCGTAGGGCGCGCGGAAGAACGCGGGCGCGACGCCCGCGGCGCCGGTGATCGCGGCCTGAGCCTGCGCGACCTCGCGCCGCAGCCGTCCCGGGCCGAAGGCCGCGAACGCCAGTGAGTGGGTCTGGCTGTGACTCTCGACGGCGTGGCCGCGCGCGACGATCTCGCGCACCAGCTCCGGCTGCGCCGCCACGCGCTCGCCGATGCAGAAGAAGCTCGCCAGCGCGCCGTGCCGGTCCAGAATGTCGAGCACGCGCGGAGTCACCTCGGGATCGGGCCCGTCGTCGAAGGTGAGCGCCACCTCGCGCCGCGCCGCGCTCGCCTCCGGCAGCCGCACCACGTTGGGCCCGAGCACGCGGCTGCGCGGCGCGAGCGTCGCCGCGAGGATCAGCCCGTGGTTCGCGAGCAGCGCGCCCGCGACCCAGCGCCAATCGGTGCGCGCCAACGCCAGCGCCAGCGCACCTCCGAGGTGCAGCGCCGCCGTCGCCTGGATCGCCGGCGCCGGCAGCCAGCCCCGCGGCAGCCGGCGAGTCTCTTCGGGTGCCTGGTCGACCATCTTCCCTCGGGTCCCAAGCGTAGTCGAGTCGCTCGACGTCTGCAGGGACTCAAGATTTCCCGCCGGAAGGTCGCACAGGGGCAGAGAGGAGATCCCCATGGCCCGACCGACTTACGTCGTCCCGCTCAAGAGCACCGGCACGGCCTATCTCTGGTGGCTCTTCCTCGGCGGCTTCGGCGCGCACAAGTTCTATCTCAACCGCCCGCTCATGGGCCTGTTCTACCTGTGCACGCTGGGCGGCTTCCTGATCGGCGTGCTCGTCGACACGTTCACGATCCCGAGCCAGGTGCAGCGCGCGAACGAGAAGCTTCTGCGCGAGACCCAGGCTCTCGCCGACCGCGTCCTCGCCAGCGCGACCTGACCGACACAGGGTGGCGACTCGGAGTCGGCGCGCGACTCAGAGCCTCGGAGTCTCGTCACTTTCGAGCTCCTCAGGCACTGGCCTTGCGCTGGCACGGATCGGCGAATTTCGAGATTGACCCGACCCCCAGTCACTGATTTACGATGTCTCCCTGAGTCATGCTTTGGATGGCGAAGATCAAGCTCCGCTCATGAAAAAGGGGCTCCGCGTGATCGCGCGTCGTCTCGCCTTGGCATCGTGGGTCCTGGCTGCGGTCGCCAACCCGCTTCCGAGCGCAGCGGCCCCATCCGCGAGCGCCAGCGGCGGCGGGTATACCTCGGGGGACGACGGTGTGACTCCTCACCGCTCCGAGCTCGTGCCCACCGCCGGGCCGGGTGGCTCGGTTTCAGTCACCGGTGGTTCGAGCGAGATGTTCACGACCGCGGGCGCCGGAGATCCGGAAAACCCCCTCTGTGACACCCCTCCGTGTCCACTCAGCGGGGCGGGCTGGACGGGCTTCGCTACCGCGTCGCCGGGGCACATCTCGGCCTACGCGGATTTCACCCGAGCGCCACAAGAGCCGGCGCGGCCAGCTCATCCCACTCTCTGAGGCTGCGTGGCGCGTCGTGACCGCGCTACCGCGGTTCCGACGAGGTGACTTCATGTTCACGAACACGTTCGGGCGCTCGCCCATCTCGGGCTTCACGCGCGCGAGCGACGCACTGCGTGACGCAGCCGCGATCGTGCTGCGGCGCGACGCCAGCCTGGAGCTGCCGCACTTCCGCGTGCACGACCTCCGCATGACGGCACGCACGCGACTCACCGAGCTGCGCGTCGCGCCGCACGTCGCCGAAGCCGTGCTCGGGCACGCGCGTGTCGGCCTCGAGCGGATCTACGACAAGAGCGAGGCGGCTGCCGAGAAGCGAGCCGCGCTGGAGCTGTGGTCGAAGGCGCTGATGGAGATCGTCGGCGATGGCTGAGCCGTCGAAGTTCACGCGGATCGAAGCAGAATCACCGCACGCCGACGACCACCTCTCGTCTTCCGAGGCTCTGCTTGAGGAGTCGGAGAGACCGCCTTTCCTCGAAAAGACAGACCAGTTAGTGGCGGCGTTCGGCCTGCGGCCCGAGTCTCGGCCCGTCGTGTTTGAGGGACTAGTGCAGGCGCTCTACGCTATCGCCCTCGACGAGCGTAGAGCGAACGCTACTAGCGAGGCGTTCGCGCGGCTCCCCTATCCAAAGTCCCGAGGCTGACCGGTCCACCCGAGCGCGGTCGCTCAGGCCTAGGTCTGTGGACCTGGCCCGCGCTCCAGGACATCTTCGAGGGCGTGACGGAAGTCGAGACTCCCGCCAACGTGAACTAGCCGG
>DATKAO010000107.1 GCA_035498015.1 Myxococcota bacterium | reverse complement strand
GCTGCAGCCCGCGCCCAGGCTCCGGCTCTAGGCTGGAGGCGCCGCCCGGATTCGAACCGGGGATAAAGGCTTTGCAGGCCTCTGCCTTACCACTTGGCGACGGCGCCTTACAGGTGATCGCATGGGCACCCTACCCATGCTCTGAGGTGATCGCATGGGCACCCTACCCATGCTCCGGGCACCCTACCCATGCTGAGGTGCGTAGCTTAGCCGGTCTGGAGTACTGTGCCCGAGCCCGGATGGTGGAACTGGCAGACACAGAGGACTCGAGGTTTGGGTCTCCCGCGCGGCAACGCGCGGGTAAGAAACTGGGTGAATTCAGGGGAACCTAAGGCGACCGAGCGACGGCAATCCTGAGCCAAGCCGCAAAGGGCACCAGGTTTTGCGGAAGGTGCAGAGACTAGCGGGGTGAGCCCCAACGATAATCCCCGCCAACGAGCGCCCGGCACCCCACAGGGGTGAAGAGATAGTCCGATCCCGAGGGGAAACCCTCGGAGCCGATGTAAAATCCTCAGAAGCGCAAGCTTCGTGCGGGTTCGATCCCCGCTCCGGGCAGTTCGGTTCTTCAAGGCGCCGCTGCGCGCAGCGATCCGCAGGCGAGCGTAGTTCAAGAACTAGCGGAAGCGCATGCACTCGCGGACGGTGGATTCCGGTGTCTGCTCGAGCAGTGAGCGCAGTGTCTCGCGGTCGAGGATCGTCGTGCGGTTGTACGACCAGTCGGGGCGCTCGAGCTCGATCCGGAACAGCTCGGGGCCTTTCATGATCTGGCGCACGTAGGCGCGGCCGCCTTCGTCGAGATCGCGCTGGATCGACTTGATGATCGAGCGGATGCGCTGCAGGCGCAGCCGCTCAGGATCGATTTCGAACGTGCGGATCCCCCGGATCCAGCGGAAGTTTCCTGGCGGCTTGGGGGCGGGCATCCGCGGTCATGCTATCGGCGGTCCCTGGGGGAGGCAACCGCTGATTCGGAGTTCATTTCATCCGCCTTCGCCGCGCCGCGCGCGAGCTTTCCGAGCGCGCGGCCGTAGCGCTCGAGCGCCCGCGGCGGGCCGCCCAGCAGCTCGAGGCCCACGAGGGCCGCGGCACGCGCACCGTGCTCGCCGGGGACGAACACCACGCGCGTCCAGCGCGCGAGGCCGACCACGTCGATGGGCGCCTCGCCGGGCAGGCGCAGCTGCACGAGCACGCGCGTGCCGACTTCGGGCGGGCGCTCGCAGCGAATGCACAGGCCGCGGCGTGACAGGTTCTGCGTCTGGTCGTCGTCCGCGATGTCGTAGTAGAGCTCGCCGGTGATCGGGTCGCGCACCGCGTCGATCGTGGTGCGCTCGGCGCGGAGTGACAGGTTGGTGCGGAGCTCACCGCGGCGCTGCACGGCCGGCAGAGTGACTTCGTCTTCGGCCGCGCCCGGCTGTGCAATCCTGCGCCAGCCCGACTGCGGCGCGGGTGTGGCGACCGGCGTGACTTCCGGTGACTCTTCCGCTCTGCGCTGCACGTCCGACACTGCGTCTCCTCCGCGATCTCCCGCTCGCTTCGGCGCCGGCCGGTGACCCCTTGAGGGGCGCATGGCGCGCCCGGGCACGTGCGTGCGTTCTACGGCTCGAAGCCCCAGGCCCGGGCGAAGCCGCGCCCCTTGTCGCGGGTCTCGCGCAGCTCCGCGGCGGGCTCGGAGTCGGCGACGATGCCGCCGCCCAGGTGGAGGTGCAGGGCGCCGCGCGCCGCGATCGCCGTGCGGATCGCGATCGCCAGCTCCATCCGGCCCGAGGCGTCGATCCAGCCGACGGCGCCGGTGTAGGCGTCGCGCGCCACGGGCTCGAGCTCGGCGATGAGCTGCATGGCGCGCAGCTTCGGCGCGCCGGTGATCGAGCCGCCCGGGAACGTGGCCTCGAGCAGCCCGACCCAGTCGCCCGGCTCGCGCAGGCGCCCGGCCACGACCGACACCAGATGGTGTACGTCGGCGAAGCTGCGCGGCGCGCACAGCTCGCGCAGGTGCACGCTGCCGGTCTGGCACACGCGGCCCAGATCGTTGCGCTCGAGGTCCACGATCATCACGTGCTCGGCGCGGTCCTTCTCCGACGCGAGCAGGGCGCGGAGCTGCGCGGCGTCGTCGGCCGGCGTGGCGGCGCGCGGGCGCGTGCCCTTGATCGGGTGCGTCTCGACGGCGCCTGCCTCGGCGCGCAGGAACAGCTCGGGCGAGCTCGACAGAAGCGTGCGCTCCGGCGTCTCCAGATAGGCGCCGAAGGGCGCGCCGGCGGCGTCGGCGAGCGCGCGGTACAGGCTCCGCAGGCCCGGCGCGTCGGGGGCCGGAAGGTCGAGCCGGCGCGCCAGGTTCACCTGGTACACGTCGCCAGCGCGGATGTACGCCTGCACGCGGCGCACGGCGCACAGGAAGTCCGAGTCACTCGTGCGCGGCAGCGGCGCGCGCAGCGCGGGCGGCTTCGCGGGCTCCACGCGGGGCAGGCTGGCGAGCAGCGCTTCGAGCTTCGCCCGCGCACGCGGACAGCCGCCCGCGACGACGGGCCGTCCGGTCGTCGGATCGCCGACTGCCAGCGCCCGAAACCCGGCCAGACACACGGGGGCGGTCGCGCCGTCGCGCCGGGGCACGCGTCCGCCCGAGAGCTCGTGGCCGAGCTCGTAGCCCAGGCTCCCGATCAGCAGCGCCGAGAGCGGCGGCGCGCCGCGGAACTGCGCCAGCCAGCGCTCCGCCTCGCGCAGCGCCTCGAGGCCGCCGCGGAAGGTGACTTCGGGGTATACGCCCAGCGCCGCGCTGCCCCATCCGCCGGCGCCGCGCGGGTCCAGCAGGTGGGGAAGCGAGTCGAGCGGGAGCGCGTCGAGCAGGTGGGCGAGGGAAGTCACGGCGGCGGTCCCCGGAGTAGAGTGAGCGCGATGGCGGGCCCGGCGAACTTTGCCTTGATCGAAGGCACGCGACCAGTCATCGAGGCCATTCGCGCTGGCCGGCGCCGCGTGCACGCCGTCCACCTCCCGGAGGGAGACGGCAGCGCGGCGCGGCGCGAGCTCGAGACGCTGCTCGCGGAGCGGGGCATCGCCCGGCGGGTCGCCGAGCGCGGCGGGTTCGTGCACGCCGAAGCGGATCCCTATCCGGAGGAAGAGGCGGAGGCGCTGCTGGCGGCGCCGTCGCCGCGCTTCCTCGTGGCGCTCGACCGCGTGACCGACGTCGGGAACCTGGGGAGCATCGCGCGCAGCGCGGAGGGAGCGGGTGTAGGCGGCCTCGTGCTCGAGCACCGCCACTCGCCGCCGATCTCGGCCGGCGCGCTGCGCGCGAGCGCGGGCGCGCTCGAGCACCTGCGCGTGGGCCGCGCGCCGAACCTGGCGCGCGCGCTCGACCTGGGTCGCAGCGAGGGGCTGGCGCTCCTGGTCGCGGATGCGGGAGGTGTTCCCCTCGTCGAGCTTCCGACCATGACGCTCCAGTCCGACCTCGTCTGGGTGTTCGGGAGTGAGGATCTCGGAGTGCGCGCCGGGATCCGGAAGCTCGCGACCGCGGTGGTGGGTATTCCGCTCCAGGGCAAAATCGCGTCCTTGGGAGTGGCCGCGGCGGCTGCCTATCTTTTGTTCAGGACGGCCGAGGCCCGGCGCTCCGCCGTCGGCGCGGAGTTTGCTGGCACGGCGAAAACCTCCTGATACAATCGCCGCTTGCGCTGGCGTAGCTCAATCGGTAGAGCAGCTGATTTGTAATCAGCAGGTTGGAGGTTCGAGTCCCCTCGCCAGCTCCGCGCCCAGGGCGTCGGAGCGGCAACTCGGCACCTGCACCACGCCGGCGGGTCGACACAGCACGGGTTACACGGAAAAGCATCGGGATTCGTACTGCGCCGCGGAGGAATCGGGGTGCTCGGCGGGGCGGGATCTTTTTGTGCGCGGACGGAACGAAGTGACTCGCGGTCGAGTGACCGCGCAGGCTCGAGAACCCTCCGGAGAGGTACCAAAGCGGTCAACTGGGACGGGCTGTAAACCCGTTGGCTCACGCCTTCGGAGGTTCGAATCCTCCCCTCTCCACCACGCGCCAGGCGGCTCAGCCGGTCTCGGAGGCATACACAAAGAAGTTTCGGGCGGGAATAGCTCAGTTGGCTAGAGCACAAGCCTTCCAAGCTTGGGGTCGCGGGTTCGAGCCCCGTTTCCCGCTCCACCAGGAAATCCCGCCCATGTAGCTCAGGTGGTTAGAGCGCATCCTTGGTAAGGATGAGGTCGGCGGTTCGACTCCGCCCATGGGCTCACCAAGAATCCGACTCACTCACTCACAGGTCACACGAGGGAAACACAAGAGCGATGTCCAAGGAGAAGTTCGAGCGCAACAAGCCGCACGTGAACGTGGGGACGATCGGCCACGTGGATCACGGGAAGACGACGTTGACGGCGGCGATCACGGCGCGGCAGGCGACGAAGAAGCTGGCGCAGGAGATGAAGTTC
>DATKAO010000106.1 GCA_035498015.1 Myxococcota bacterium | reverse complement strand
ACGCGTTCAGCGCGGCGGCCGCCTTCACGCTGCCGGTCCCGGTGAGCACGAGCGCGGCGAGCGCGGCCTGTGCGGTCATCGCCAGCAGGTCGGCGCCGACCATCTGGCGCCGGCGCGAGCCGCGGTCCGCGAAGGCGCCCGCGAAGAACTGCAGGGCGATCTGCGCCGCCGCGCCGGCCGCGAGCACCAGGCCGACGTCGCTCGCGTCGCCGCGCAGGTCGTCGAGCACCGCGAACGGCAGCGCCGTCGGCGTCATGGCGCTGCCGAACTCCGACACGAGGCGCGCCGCGAACAGCCGCGCGAAGTCGCGCTCGCGCAGGAGGGAGAGACCGTCGCGCCAGCCCGCTTCCGCCAAGCGCTCGTTCAGGCCGCTTCGGTCGCCGGGTCGCCCGCGATGCGGGTGTGGTGCATCACGCGCGCCTCGCCGTGGTCCCACGGGCGCGCGCGGTGCAGCACGCAGCGGTTGTCCCAGATTACCACGTCGCCCGGGCTCCAGGAGTGACTCAAGGTTCGCGGCGGGCGGCAGGCAGCTTCGACGAGTGAGTCGAGGAGGCGTTCCGACTCTTCGGGCGGGAGCCCCGGAATGCCGTAGGCGTGCCGGCCGATGAAGAGCGAGGGCCGGCCGGTCACGGGGTGGATCTTCACCAGCCGCCGCAGCGGCGGATCCGAGACCGAGAAGCCGTAGCCGAAGTCGCCCGGGCTCGTGTGACCCGCGCGCGCTTGCGAGTAGCGCAACGAGTGGAATGCCGAGAGGCGACTCACCCGCTCGCGCAGCTCGATGGAGAGCGCCTCCCAGGCGGCGCGCATGTCGGCCCACTCGGTCTCGCCGCCGCGCGAGGGCACGACCTCGGCGGACAACACCGACGCCTTCGCGGCCAGCGGCATGTAGGAGCTGTCGGTGTGCCAGCCCTCGTTGCCGCGCAGGATCTGCATCGGTCCTTCGTCGTCGGCGTAGAGGCTGCCGTCCTTGCGGCGGTTCGAGATGGGGACGGTGTCGACGCCGGGCACGATGTGCTCGATCTCGCCGAAGTGCCGCGCGAAGTCGACCTGCTCGTCGGCGGAGAGGTGCTGGCCCGGGAAGATCAGCACGGCGTGTGCGTGGAACGCGTTCTCGATCGCCTTCCAATCTTCGGACTCGAGCGCAGCCAGGCGCACACCGTCGACCACCGCGCCGAGCGTCGCGTCGCAGGGAGTGATCCGGCTCACCATGCCGAGATTCGAGCACCCCGGAGCGCGCATTTCAATCGCGTCCAGGCGAATGCACCGGCGACTGACTCAAGTCGAACGGTCAGGAGGCCGAACGCGAGAGAGAGGGGCGAAGCCGGCTAGCGCGAGCAATGCGCAAGTCGTGTGCAGGAGAGCGGGTGCGAGAGCTCGGGGTGGTTGCTGGGCTGTGGCTCGCGGCGTCGGTCGCCGGCGCCGATCCCGCCAACGGCAACCTCGGCGCCACATTCGCCTTGCCCGGCAGCGCCATGGACGTGCGCATCCACTACGCGTCGGCAGGCAGCGGCGCGAGCGCGCTCGCCGGCGAAGGCAGCCTGGGGGCGAACCTTCCCCTCGACGGGCGGCTCACCGTGCGGGTTCCAGTCAGCGTCGGCTCCAGCGCAATGTTAGGAGACACTCAGGTCGCGGCGGGATACGCGCTGCTACACGAGAGCAACCTCTTGCCGAGGCTCGCCGTGACGGCGGAGCTAGCCCTGCCGACTGCGCCCGGCTCGCACGGCGCGCGGCCCGGCGTGAAGGCCACGGCCGCGAAGAAGCTGCTGTGGGGCCCCGTGCGCGACTTTCACGTCGAGACCGAACTGCGGACCGAAGGGCGCGGGCTTGCGCGCTCCTACCGCACGGCGGTGGGCACGCACTTGCAGATCCTGAAGTCGACGACCGCGAGCATCGACCTGGTCACCCTACGCCCCTCGGGCCGCTCGCTCCTGCCGCGCGACGACCAGGCGCAGATCGGCATCTGCCAGGAAGTCACGAAGGGCACCAAGCTGCGGCTCGGGCTGGGCGCCGGAGTCACCGGCGGACAGAGCTCGCTGCGCAGCACGGTCGGGATCGACTGGCGCTTCTAATCCCCTGTACGATGGCGCGATGCAGCCGTGGAAGGACATCGAGGCGCGCGCCCAGAAGCGCATGGGCGGGGCGGCGGCGCTCGAGGCGGAGCTGCCCCATCCGAAGTCACGCGCGGCGCTGCTGCGCGTTCCCGACTCACGCTGGCTCGCGGAGCTGACGCGCGGCGTGTTCCAGGCTGGCTTCGTGTGGCGCGTGATCGAGGCGAAGTGGCCCGGCTTCGAGGCCGCGTTCGACGAGTTCGAGGTCGAGAAGGTCGCGCGCTACAGCGAGGCGCGGCTCGCGAAGCTCGCGGCCGACGAGCGCATCGTGCGCAACCCGCAGAAGATCCGCGCCACGCGCGCGAACGCGCAGTTCCTGCGCGAGCTCGCGGCGGAGCACGGCTCGGCGGCGCGCTTCTTCGCCGACTGGCCGGAGAACGACATCGTGGGTCTGTGGGAGGTGATGCGCACGCGGGGCAGCCGGCTCGGCGGCTTCACGGGCCAGTTCGCGCTGCGCCATCTGGGCAAGGACACGCCCATGTTCACCGATTCAGTGCTGAAGGCGCTGCGGCTCGAGGGCGTGGTGGAGGCGAAGAGCCCGAGCTCGCGCGCCGCGCTGCAGCGCGTGCAGGAGGCGTTCAACGCCTGGCGCGAAGAGAGCGGGCGGCCGCTGTGCGAGCTATCGAAGATCCTGGCGCTCTCGGTCGACTGACGACCGAGTGCGCTCAGCGAGTCACGCGCCCGCGCATGCCTGTGAGCTGACTCACTCGCACCGCCTTCTCGACCGCGAGCACGAGGATCTCGCTGTCTCTTCCGAACCCGTCGAGACCCTGTTGGATCGCGTCGATGGCGGAGTCCACGTCGTGGTCGGGCACGACCAGCTCGAGCTTCACGCGCTCGTGACCGATCGCGTGCCTCGCCCCGCGATACGTTCCCAGCGGCGCCGCCGGGTCGAAGATCGTGACGTCGCTCACCTGGAACGGACCTAGCTTGGCCATGCCGAGCGTGTGGCTCACGCCACTGAGTGAGTCAGGAAGTACCACCACTTCGATCTTGTGCACGAAGCATCTCCTTGCCCATCGCTTCTCGCGAGGGTTGCCAGGTCCCGGAGCATCAAGCGTGCCACCTTGGCGGGCCATCATCCTGAGGCGGCAGCTCAGGGTCCCCTGCAATTCGCAGCGCGCCACCGCGGTCTGCAATGCCACTTGCCGCGGGACGCGCTGCGCGATCATCGCGACCGCGGCACGCCCGATGCACAGCGCAAACGCCCTCCGGCGCAAACGCAGGCTCTACCGCAGCGATTGAGCGCGAGTCACTTTCGGCCCAGCTGGTGGTCGAAGATGGCCTGGTTGCGTCCGTAGCCCTGCTGGCCGCCGGCCACGAACAACACCTCGCCGGTCACGTAGCTCGCCGCGGGCGAGGACAGGAAGGTGACTGCGTGCGCCACCTCTTCACGCGTGCCGTAGCGCGCGAGCGGAATGCCGCCGAAGAGCTGACCGATGTCGGGATCGTACGCGCCCTTGAAGCCCTCGGTCTCGACCGCACCGGGGGCGACGCAGTTGAGTCTCACCGTGGGGCCCCACTCGTAGGCCAGCGTGCGCGTGAGCTCGAGCACGCCCGCGCGGGCGGCGGCGGTGTGCGCGAGGCCCGGAAAGCCTCGGCCCACCACGGCGATGATGTTCGTGATCACTCCGCTGCCCTGGTCGAGCATCTGCTTCCCGAACACCTGAGTCATGTTCCAGGTGCCGTTCAGGTTGGTGTCGATCACCGCGTTCCAGCCCTTCGGGCTGAAGTCACGCGCTGCCTGGGGGAACTGGCCGCCGGCGTTGTTGACGAGCACGTCGACCCGCGGGAAGAGCTCGCGCGCGCGCGCCGCGAGCGCCTCGACCGCCTCGCGCTCGCGAATGTTCACGAACGCGGTCTCGACCCGGCGGCCCGTGGCCGTGCGCAGCTCCTTGGCGGCGAGCTCGAGCCGGTCGACCTTGCGCGCCGCGAGCAACAGGTCGGCGCCGGCCCGCGCCAGGCACTCGGCGATCGCCCGGCCGAGCCCGCTGCCGCCGCCGGTGACCAGCGCAGTCTGTCCCGCGAACAGGTCGGGCGCGAACGGGAAGGTTCCCATCCGCGGAGTCTACCCGCTCAGGCGACGCGGGCGCGCCAGGTCTCGATCAGCTCCGCGTCGTCGATCTGGCTCGGGTGGAAGCCGCGCCGGAACCACGCGCGGTACTCGCGTCCGGCGCCGCGCAAGAGACCCGCGCGCCCGAACAGGAAGCGGAGGCCGCCCGGAAAGCGCCGGAGCTCGCGGTCCTTGGCCAGCATGTACGCGGTGCGCACGAGCATCTCGCTGAACAGGCCGACGCTCGTGAAGAGCAGCGCGAACGCGCGCAGGAGGTAGCTCGGCGCCACGCGCTGCAGCACGTCGAAGGCGACCGTCTTGTGCTCGGCCTCTTCGAGCGCGTGCCAGCGCCACAGCGCGGCCATGCGCGGGTCCATCGGCGCCGTGAAGCGGGAGTCGTGCTCGAGGATCCGGCGCGCCAGGAGCGCGGTCAGGTGCTCTAGCGCTGCCGTGGCCGCGAGCGCGAAGCGCGGGACGCGGCGGTTGAGCAGGCGCATGACCGTGTCACCTGCGCGGTTCATGCGCGCGATCGCCGCGTAGCCGTGCGCGTCGAGCAGCGCCAGGTGGCGGTCGTGCTGGTGACTGTGCTGGCCTTCCTGGCCCGCGAAGCCCCGGATCGCGCGCTGCAGCTCGAGATCGTCGACCCGGTCGCGGAAACGCAGCACCGAGCGCACGAAGAACGCCTCGCCGTCGGGAAAGACCGAAGACAGCGCGTCGAGGTAGTGAGTCGCGAACGGGTCGCCGCCGTACCAGTAGCGCGGCACGTCGGGGCCGAGCTCGAGCGCCGGCCGCCGGACCTCGATGGCTGTGGTGGTCACCCGGGCAGATTGCCGGAATACGGGTCCGTATGCAAGGAGTCAGGCGGGCAGCGCGCGGCGCAGGTCGCGGACCACGTTCAGGAAGATCTCCTTCAGCGCCTGGTCAGTCGATGAGCGCGTGATGCCCTTCTGCGCGAAGGGTCCGCCGCCCATCGAGGCGCCGATCCCGGACCAACCGTCGGCGCGGTACTCCTTGGTGAGGAGTGAGGTCCCCGCTCCGTCGCTGGCTTCCACCACGACCTTGATGTGAGCCGCCTGGTCCTCCATCAGGTACTCGACGCTCTGGATCTTCACCAGCACCGCGGGCGCATCGGGCTTCTCGGGAGACATCACTTCCTGGAAGTCGGTGAATGCGGCCTCGAGGTAGGTCACTGCAAACTCGTGGGTGCGCTCGCCGTAGACGATGGTCCAGCTGTTGAGCACCGCGCGGAAGGTATTGCTGGCGGCCTGCAGCTCGGGGGACATGTAGAGCCGGACGCTCGCGGCCGTCTTCGAAGCTTCGAGCTCCGGCGGGGCCTGAGTGAGGGGATGGAACCCGACCGTGTGACTGCAGCCGAGCCACACACCGGCCGCCGCCGCGCAGACTGCCGCCCGAAGCCGTTTCGCCACGGGCTTGAGTATGGCGGCCCGTGACTAGTCGGCCAGTGCTTTGCTCAGCGACTCGTGGAAGTGCACGAGCGCCGGCTCCATGCGCCCGTAGATCACTTCCGGCAGCGCGCCGCTGGCCAGGTTGGCCTGGATGCGCGCCATCATCGGGAAGTCCTCGGCGTTGGTGACCGCGAGCAGCGCGTCGAGGTTCTTCCGCCAGTAGCTGCGCTCGCGCTCCGATGCCGGCTCCCGCGGCGCGATGACGCTGGTCGAGACCCGCGTGCGGTCCACCGCCAGAGGCTGCAGGCGCCACAGCTCGAAGTGGTCGATCTGGTGCACCAGGAT
The DNA here is from genome assembly GCA_035498015.1 of Myxococcota bacterium. Lineage (NCBI taxonomy): Bacteria > Pseudomonadati > Myxococcota > Myxococcota bacterium. The sequence continues at coordinate 6,815 of DATKAO010000106.1, read as the reverse complement.
GGCGTTGGGCAGGAGCAGATACTGGGTCGTGGCGTGCGGCAGGAGCCGGCGCTCGGCCAGGGGCTTTTCGAGCTCGCCTGCGAGTGACTTGCGCAGGCCCACGAAGCGGCTGTGCGGGCCGAAGGCGTCGAAGAGCCAGCGGTCGAAGTAGTAGTGCGGCGCGATCGAGTCCTTGTGCAGCCAGGGGATGTGATACGGCTCGGTGAAGGTGTCGATCACGAGCTTCCAGTTGATCGGCACCTCGAACGTGCGCGTCTCGATCGGTACCCAGCCGGCGAGATCGTGGGCTGCCAGCTCGCGCTCCGCGCCGTGCAGCACCGCGTCGGGCGAGATCGCCGGCCCCGCGGCGGCGCGCGCGAACACCAGGCCATGGCCCTCGGCCACCGCGAGCGGATGGAGCGAGAGACTCGCGCGGTCCAGGTCGTCAAAGCCCGGCTCGGCGCCCGGCCGCACGCGCAGGCGGCCATCGAGATCGTAGGTCCAGCCGTGATACGGGCAGGCCACGGCCCGGCCCGTGTGACCGCAGCCCTCGAGCAAGGTCGCGCCGCGGTGCCTGCAGGCGTTCACGAAGCCGCGCAGTGACCCGTCGGCCTGGCGCAGCACCACGGCGGGCACGCCGCCGAGGTTCGCGCTCAGGAAGTCACCGGGCTTGGCGCACTCGGCGGAGAGCCCCACGAGCTGCGGCCAGCCGCGAAACAGGCGCTCGAGCTCGCGCTGGAAGCGCGCCGGGTCGGTGTAGGCCGAGGCGGCGTTGCGCAGGCTGTGCGCGCCGAGCGGCCCGGGGCGCTCGGCCGTCTCGAGCCGGGCCAGCAGCTCGCGTTCGCGTTCGGGAGTCATGTCAGCTTCTCGAATCCGGGTTAGAGACGCCTTCGAGCAAGAGGCTCGCCAGGTCACTCGCCACGCGGCGCGCCGGCAGCTTGCCGCTGCGGAACCAGTCGGCGGCCCAGTTCAGCGCGCCGAAGATGCCCATGCGCACCAGCGACGGATCGAGGTCCTGGCGCAAGAAGCCCGCGCGCCGCCCGTCCGCGATCAGTCGCTTCCACAGCCGGCCGTAGGCGCGCTGCGCGGCGAGCTGGCGCTCACGGATCTCGGGCGGCACCTGCCAGATCAGCTTGATCGTGGCCGAGGTGTAGTGCTCCTGCTCGACGACCATGAGCAGGTGCGCCTCGATCGCAGCGCGCAGCCGGTCGAGCGCGCTCGCGCGCACGGGCAGCTCCGCGAGCCGCGCCTCGACGGCCGCCCGCGCTCTCGCAAGGCCCAGTGACATGACCGCCTCGACCAGCTCCTCGCGTGACTCGAAGTGGTAGTAGAGGCTGCCGGCCTTCATGCCGATCTCGGCCGCGATGTCGGCCAGCGTGCCGCCGGAGTAGCCGCGGTCGCGAAACACGCGCGCGGCGGCATCGAGGATGCTGCTGCGCGTGAGCTCGGACTTTCGCTGTGCCGCGCGCACCGCCACGATTGAATTCTAATCCATATTCGATTATTCTGCGAGCATGGACGTCGGGATCCAAACGCTCTTCTCGAGCCACGGCTGGGACGGCATCACGGACGGCCAGGTCTACCGCGAGGACACGGCGCTGGCGCTGCTCGCCGAGGAGCTGGGCTTCGACGTGGTATGGGCCGTCGAGCACCACTTCTACGACTACTCGTTCTGCCCCGACAACACCGAGTGGCTCGCGTTCGTGGCCGGGCGCACGAGCCGCATCGAGCTCGGCACCGCGGCCGTAATCATGCCCTGGAACGAGCCGCTGCGCGTGGCCGAGAAAGTCGCCCTGCTCGACCACGTGTCGGGCGGGCGGCTGCGCTTCGGCATGGGCCGCGGGCTGTCGCGCCGGGAATACGCGCACTTCCGCGGCATCCAGATGGACGAGTCACGCGCGCGCTTCGACGAGTCCGCCGCCATGGTGCAGCGCGCGCTCGAGACGGGCGTGATCGAGGGCCACGGCCCCTACTACCCGCAGCCGCGCACGCCCGTCCGCCCCGCCCCGGAGCGCAGCTTCGCGGGCCGCACCTACGCCGTGGCCACGTCCGACGACTCACTCGAGGCCGCGGCCGTGCTGAAGGCCGCGATGGTCATGTTCGCCGACCGCAGCTGGAAGGGCCGCCTGCCGCAGATCGAGCGCTGGCGCACGCGCTACCGCGAGCTGCACGGCGAGCCGGCGCCGCCGCCGCTGATCTGTGACTTCGTGTACTGCCACGCCGACGAGGCCACCGCAAAGGACCGTGGCACGCGCCACCTGGCGACGTATCTCGAGAGCGTGCTCGAGCACTACGAAGTCATGGGCGACCACTTCCAGGGCATGAAGGGCTACGAGGCCTACGCCGGCGCCGCGGGCGCGCTCAAGCGCATGGGCTCGACCGGCTTCCTGAACGGCTTTCTCGACGCCACTGCCCACGGCACGCCGCGGCAGATCCTCGAGCGCTACCGCGCGCGCTGGGAGCTGATCGGCCCGTTCGAAGCCGCGCCGGCCTTCCGCTTCGGCGGCATTCCGTTCGCGCAAGCCGAGGCCAGCATGCGCCTGTTCGCCGTGGAAGTGCTGCCCGAGCTCAAGACCTGGAAGTAGCGACCTCGCGCACCTCGACCGCGCCCCAGGCCGCGTGCGGCACGCGTTTGGCGAGCTCGATCGCCTCCGCCCGGTCCCGCGCCTGCACGAGGGCGAAGCCGGCGATGATCTCCTTCGACTCCGCGAACGGGCCGTCGGTCACCACCGCCCTGCCCTGGTGACTCGTGATCAGCGCCGAGGGCACCTGCGGCGGCAGCGCGCCGTCGCCGAGATACTTCCCTTCGCGCGCGAGTGAGTCGGTGAACGCGCGCATCTCCTTCATGCCTTCCCGGATGCGCGCTTCGTCGGGGATCGGGCCGCCGCGCTCCAGCAGATACAGCAACAGGAAGCGCGGCGCGCCGCTCGGCTCCGGACCGCGCAGATAGCGGCCCGCGCGCAGCTCGACCAGGCCCGCGCGCGCCCAGGGGCAGCGCCCGGCCAGCTCGAGCGCCGCCGCGCGGTCCGCTGCCTCGATCGCGAAGAAGCCGCCGAGCACCTCGCGCGCCTCGGCGAACGGTCCGTCGGTCACCGCGGCGCGCCCGTTGCGCACCTGCACCCGCGCGGCCTCGGACTCTGGCCGGAGCGACCCGGCCGCGCCGCGCAGCGCGCCCGACTGCGCGAGCTCCTGGGCGTACTTGCCCATCTCCTCGACGCCCACCTCGGAGCGCGGCGGCTCGCCGCGCCGGCTCTGGATCAAGAGCACGAACTCCATCTTGGGTTCCTCCTGCCGGAACGACGCGCGGCGCGCGCGAGCACGACGGTGGCAACCCGGGCCCCGGGGCTAGGGGATGATCGCCTTGCAGATGGGCGGGGTCGGCTCCACGGGCTCGAGGTAGAAGCGGAACATCTCGGCGCGCATGGGGTTGCTGCGCTCGACCGGGTCGTTCCAGTCGCGCACGTCGACCCGCTCGGCGCGCGTGGGCGGCAGGTCGCCGGCCAGGACGACGCCGCGCACCCCGCCGAACTCGGCCTGGTGGCGGTAGACCGTGCGATCCAAGGGGCTGCGGCCGGGGATCCGCGCCTCGTTCGGGTCGTAGAGCACCGGCGGGCTCTCGATCGACATGTCGTCCCAGTGCCGGCCCAGCGAGGGCTGGATGTACTCGTTGAACCAGGCCTCGGCACCCGCGCGCTCGATGTCGCTTTGTGCAAAAGCGCACAGCGGCACGCCGGCGAGCCACGCCACTGCGACCATCTGCCTCGCGATCTGGTTCATGTTCATGGTTCGACGCCCGGCACCTCGCGGTGCTGCAGGTTGGATGCCGCGCGCTACCGCGGCGGTTTGCTTCCGATTCGCGGGAACTTGGCCGCGCGCTTCTCCAGCAGCGCCGCCGCGCCCTCGCGGGCATCGGGCCGATCGATCGCGCGCCAGGCCGTGACGTCCGCGTCCGGGAGCGCGGTCGTGTAGGCCTGGCCGAAGTGCTCGTAGACCATGCGCTTGGTGTCGGCGAGCGCTGCCGGCGAGACCGTGGCCGCGAGCTCGGCCACGTAGCGCGTGGCGGCGGCGACCAGCTCGCCCGGCTCGACGAGATACTCGACGAGCCCGATGCGCGCGGCCTCGGCGGCGTCGATGCGGCGCGAGGTCCACAAAAGATCGAGCGCCCGGCCGGCGCCGATCAGCCGCGGCACGATCCAGGTGGTGCCGTGCTCGGCCACGAGCCCGCGCTTGGTGAAGATCGAGGTGAAGCTGGCGGCCGTCGACGCGAAGCGCACGTCGCACAGCGCGGCCAGCACGAAGCCGCCGCCCGCGGCGACGCCGTTCACGGCCGCGATCACGGGCTTGGGCACGCGCAGGAGATACGTGAACAGCCCGGGCACCTCGTCGGCGGGTGGCCGCTCGCGCGAGCCGGAGCCGCGCGTGGTGGTGGCAGCGAGCGCCTCGGCGTCGAGCCCCGCGCAGAACCCGCGCCCCTTGCCGGTGATCACGATCCCGACCACACGCGGGTCGGTCGCCGCCGCGTCCACGGCCGCGCGGATCTCGCCCAGCATCGGGTACGTGAAGGCATTCAGCTTGTCGGGGCGCGCCAGGCGGATCAGCGCGACCGGATCGGCGATCTCGACCTCGATGTCCTGGTAGCGCGACTCGGTCATGGCACGCCCAGATTACACTGATTGAATGAGCGCTTACGAGACGATCCTGTGCGAGCTGAGCGGCGGGGTCGCACGCGTGACCCTGAACCGGCCCGAGCGCCTGAACGGCATGACGAACCAGATGGTGGTCGAGACGCACGACGCGCTCGGCCACCTGGCCGCCGACCCGAGCGTGCGTGTGCTGGTGCTGACGGGTGCGGGCCGCGGCTTCTGCCCGGGCGCCGACCTGGGTCACTTCTCGTCCGGCGGCGGCGCGCGCGACGCCGCGCTCGCGCCCGAGCATCTCGACGTGCCGCGGCTCTTGCACGACATGCCCGCGCTCACGATCGCCGCCGTGAACGGCGCCTGCGCCGGGGCGGGCCTGGGCTGGGCCTGCGGCTGCGATCTGCGCGTGGCGGCGCGCTCGGCGAACTTCTCGACCGCGTTCCTGCGCGTGGCCGTGGCGGGTGACATGGCGCTGCCCTGGACGCTGCCGCGCCTGGTCGGCGCCGCGAAGGCGCGCGAGCTCTCGTTTCTGTGCGAGAAGTTCTCGGCCGAGGACGCGCTGCGCATCGGCCTGGTGGCGCGCGTCTGGGACGACGCCGACTTCGCGCGAGAAGTCGAGTCACTGGTCGGCCGGCTGCTGAAGAGCTCACCCACCGCGCTGCGCGCGCTGAACGCCCACTATCTCGCCGCCGAGAGACTCGGGCTCGCGGAGTTCCTGGCCCTGGAGAGCCAGGCCCACCTCGAGATCGCGAGCGGCGCGGACGCGGCGGAGGCGTTCCGGGCGTTCGTGGAGAAGCGCGAGCCGCGCTTCGGCTAGAGCTCACGGAGCATGGCGAACGCGGCACTGTCTCGCGCGGCTTCGTTCTGTGGAACGCTCGGGCTGGAGCGGCCGATCCTGCTCGCGCCCATGGCGGGGGCGTGCCCGCCGGGTCTCTCGATCGCGGTGATGAATGCCGGCGGCATGGGGGCGATGGGGGCGCTGCTCACGGCGCCCGAGGGCATCGCGGCGTGGGTGGCCGAGGTGCGCGCGGCGGCGCGGGGGCCGTTTCAGGTGAACCTCTGGATCCCGGATCCGGCGCCGCGGCGGGACGCCGACGCGGAGGCGCGCATCCGCGAGTTCCTCGCTGCCTGGGGACCCGAGGTGGGCGCGCATGCCGGGCAGGCGGTCCTGCCCGACTTCGGCGCGCAGTGCGAGATGCTGCTCGAGCTCGCGCCGCCGGTGGTGTCTTCGATCATGGGACTGTTTCCGGCTGCGTTCGTGACTCGCTTGCGGGCGCGCGGGATCCGCTGGTTCGCGACCGCGACCACGATCGCCGAGGCGCGGCTGGCGCGCGACGCGGGCGCGGACGCGATCCTGGCGCAGGGCTGGGAGGCGGGCGGCCACCGCGGCTCTTTCGATGCGAGCGCGGCCGAGCGCACGGGGGTGGGTCTGTTCGCGCTCCTGCCGCGGCTGGCCGACGTGATCGACCTGCCGATCGTCGCCTCGGGCGGGATCGCCGACGGGCGGGGCAGCGCGGCGGCGCTGACACTGGGCGCGAGCGCGGTCATGCTCGGCACCGCCTTCCTGCGCAGCCCCGAGGCGAACACCCCGGCGGCCTGGGCCGATGCGCTCGAGTCACTCGAGCCGGAAGACACTCAGCTCACCGCCGCGCTCACCGGCCGGCACGGCCGCGCCATCGCCACCCGCTACGTGCGCGCCGCGGCGGCAAGCGGGGCCCCCGCGCCGGCGCCCCACCCCGTGCAGCGCGGACTCACGCGCGCCATGCGCGAGGCGGCCGCGGCGGCCGGCGACTTGCAGCGCATGCAGGCGTGGGCCGGGCAGTCGGCTGCGCTGGCCCGGCCGATGCTCGCCGGGGAGCGGGTGAGAAATCTCTGGGACCAGGCGCGTAGGCTCTTGGCATGAGCGCTCGCGCACTGGTCATCGGCGGCACCGGCCCCACGGGGCCCTTCATCGTGAACGGCTTGCGCCGGCGCGGCTTTGCGGTGGCGATGCTGCACTCGGGCCGGCACGAGCGGGAGGAGATCCCGCCCGACGTGGAGCACGTGCACACCGACCCCTTCGACGAGCGCGCGCTCGAGACCGCGCTCGCCGGGCGCAGCTTCGAGGTATGCGTGGCGACCTACGGCCGGCTGCGCGCCACCGCCAAGGTCATGGTCGGGCGCTGCGGCAAGTTCATCTCGGTCGGCGGCGGGCCGGCG
>DATKAO010000105.1 GCA_035498015.1 Myxococcota bacterium | reverse complement strand
CGACGACACACCGACGAACACGTCGGCTCCGCGCAGCGCGTCGGCCAGGGTGCGCGCCTTGGTGTTGCGCACGTAGCGCGCCTTGTACTTGTTCATGCCGTCGGTGCGGCCCTGCCACAGGACGCCCTTCGAGTCGGTCATGAGCACGTTCTCGGGCAAGACACCCAGGTGCACGTACAGGTCCGCGCAGGCGATGCCCGCCGCGCCGGCGCCCGCGACCACCACGCGCACCTCTTCGATGCGGCGCTTGGTGAGCTCGAGCGCGTTCAGGAATGCGGCACCGGAGATGATGGCCGTGCCGTGCTGGTCGTCGTGGAAGACGGGGATCTCCATCTCCGCGATCAGCCGCTCCTCGATCTCGAAGCACTCCGGCGCCCGGATGTCCTCCAGGTTGATCCCGCCGAAGGTCGGCTCGAGCAGCTTCACCGTCTGGATCACGAGCGCGGGGTCCTCGGTCGCGATCTCGATGTCGAACACGTCGATCCCCGCGAAGCGCTTGAACAGGACCCCCTTGCCCTCCATCACCGGCTTGCCCGCCAGCGCCCCGATGTTCCCCAAGCCCAACACCGCGGTTCCATTGGTGATTACGGCGACCAGGTTGCCGCGCGAGGTGTAGCTGTAGGCCTCCTCGGGTCGCTGTTGGATCTCGAGGCAAGGCGCCGCGACCCCGGGTGTGTAGGCCATGGAGAGGTCGCGCTGGGTGAGCACGCTCTTGGTCGGGACGACCTGCACCTTCCCCGGGCGCCCGTTGCGGTGGTAGTCGAGAGCCTGCTGCTTGGTGATCACGCGCAGTCCTATCCGCTGAGCGCGTGGGAACCCTACCCACGCTTGGCCAAGGGGGGCGACGAGGATACCACGCCGCCCCCGGCAGGCCCGGGAGCCTGACTCTCGGGACTAGCGGTTCTTGACCTTCTCCCAGTCGGCCAGGAACTGCTCGATGCCCTTGTCGGTGAGCGGGTGCTTGGCCAGGCCGAACAGGACCGCGGGCGGCATCGTGGCGATGTCGGCGCCGAGCCGCGCGGACTCGATCACGTGCTGTGTGTTGCGGATCGAGGCGACCAGGACCTCGGTCGCGATGTCGTAGTTCTCGAAGATCTCGACGATCTGCGCGATGACCGCCATGCCCGACTCGGGCTGGATGTCGTCGAGCCGGCCCACGAACGGCGAGACGTAAGTCGCGCCGGCCTTCGCGGCCATGAGCGCCTGGATCGGCGAGAAGACCAGCGTGCAGTTGGTCGGAATCTCCTGACTCGAGAGAATCCGGATCGCCTTCAGGCCCTCGGTCGTCATGGGGATCTTCACGACGATGTTCGAGGCGACCTTCCGCCACTCGAGGCCCTCGCGGACCATGCCCTCGGAGTCGAGTGACACGACCTCGGCGCTGATCGGGCCGTCGCAGATCTTGGTGATCTCGCGCACGACTTCGCGCGGGTCGCCCTTCTCCTTCGACAGGAGCGTGGGGTTGGTCGTGACGCCGTCGCACAATCCGAGCGCCACACCCTCGCGGATGTCCTTCACGCTGGCGGTATCGAGGAAGAACTTCATGTCGCGCCCTCCGTTGCCGGGCCAAGGTTCTCGACTCGCCCCGGATCGTCAAGGCTCTGCAACAAGGCGGCAATACTGCGGGTTTCGCCCGGCGGCACGAGCTCGGGCGCGAGCTCGGCGAGCGGGGCGAGCACGAAGCGGCGCCGGGTGAGACCCGGGTGGGGAACGCTGAGCTCCGGGCTCCGGACCACGGCGTCGCCGAACAGCAGGAGATCGAGGTCGAGCGCGCGCGGGGCGAAGCGGGGCCGCGCGTCGGGCCGGCCGGCAGCGCGCTCGAGCGCGCGCAGGCGCGCCAGGCACGCGAACGGGTCGCCACCGAGCGCGAGCTCGACCACGGCGTTCACGTACCAGGACTGACCGGGGTCGCCGCCGGCGGGCTCGGTGCGCCAGAGCGACGAGACGCGCGCCGTACCCCACTTCTCGAGCTCCCGGATCGCGCGCAGCACCTCGCGCCGCGGATCGCCCAGATTCGATCCGATCCCGATGAACGCACGCTGCGCGTGCGGAGGGCTCAGCCGTCGCGCTCTTCGGGCGCGCCCTTGGGGACGACCCCGCTCTCGGTCTCCTGAGTCACCACGTCGAGCAGGAGCAGACACACGCCGATCACGATCGCGCTGTCGGCGACGTTGAAGTCGGGGAAGATGAACAGGCCGAGGTTGAACTGCAGGAAGTCGATCACCTCGCCGCGCACGATGCGGTCCAGCATGTTGCCCAGCGCCCCCGACACGATCAGCCCCAGCGAGACGGCCGACAGCCGGTCGGCGGCGTCGATGCGGCGGAAGAACGAGCCGATCAAGAGCAGCGCCACGCCGGTCAGCGCCACGAAGAAGTACACGTGCACGTTCTGCGCGAGCCCGAGCGCGGCGCCCGGGTTGCGCGAGTGAGTGATGTGGAAGAAGCCCTCGAGCGCCGCGAACGGCACGGCGTAGCCGCCGTAGGGCACGTGGGTCACCACGAGGTACTTGGTGAGCTGGTCCAGCGGCACGATGACCGCGATCAGGATCAACAGGGTCCGGAGCTTGGGACTCATCCGCGCCTCAACACCAGCCTGAACCTCACCGGCCTTCGCTCATCGCCCGATCCACCCGAACAGGCGCTGGAAGACGTTGCGCTTGGGCGGCTCGGCTCCCGCCCGCTGGTCGGGCGGCGGCTCGGACCGCTTGGCGAAGTCGAAGATGCCACAGCCCTGCGCCGGCGCCGTACCGCGCAGGAAGACCTCGGGATCGCCGCCGCAGCCGAAGCCCGCGCGCAGGCCGGAGTCGCGGTCCACGTCGACCAGCTCGACGCCGGTGGGCACCGTGAACTCCTCGGCCTCGCCCTTGCCGCGCGCCACCTCGAGCACGTCGGCGAAGATCGGCAGCGCGGCGGTGGCGCCCGTCACCTTCACGCTGGCGCCGTCGTCGAAGCCGACCCAGACCGCGATCACGATCTCGGGCGTGTAGCCGATGAACCACGCGTCGCGGTAGTCGGAGCTGGTGCCGGTCTTGCCCGCGATGTCGCCGCGGAAGCCGAGCGCGCGCAGCGGCGCGCCCGTGCCGCGGTCGACCACGCCCTCGAGCGCCGAGGTCACGAGATACACGTCGGCCGGGTCGAACACGCGCGGCGCGTCGAGCGTGCGCTGCTCGAGCACGCGGCCGTCGGCCTGCACCACCTGCGTGTAGGAGCGCAGCTCGGGCCGCAGCCCGCCCGATGCGAACACGGCGTAGACGCGCGCGGCCTCGAGCATGGTGACTTCGAACGCGCCCAGCGCCACGCTGGGCACGGGCTGGAGCGGGCTCTCGATGCCGAGCTGGCGCGCCGTGGCCACGACCCTCTCGGGTCCGATCGCCAGGCCCAGGCGCGCGACGGGCACGTTCAGTGACTGCTCGATCGCCTGCCGGACCGTGACCGTGCCGCGGTACTCGCCGTCGTAGTTCACCGGCTGCCAGATCCCGCTCGGCTGCGCGTAGGTCAGCGGCTCGTCCTCGAGCTTCGAGACCAGCGTGAACGCCGGCGGGCCCGCCGCGCGGCCCACGGCCGTGAGCAGCACGATCGGCTTGAACACGCTGCCCGGCTGGCGGTGTGCCTGCACGGCGCGGTTGAACTGGCTCTTGCCGTAGTCGCGCCCCCCGACCAGCGCGAGGATCTCGCCGGTCTGCGGCTTCAGCGCCACCACGGCCGCCTGCAGCGGTGACTCCTTGCGGCGCAGCGCCGGGTAGCCCTTCTCGAGCCGCGCGAGCTGGCGAGTCACGGCCTCGTTCGCGGCGCGCTGCAGCTCGGCGTCGAGCGTCGAGTAGATCGACATGCCCGCGCTCTGCAGGATCTCGTCGCCGTAGCGGTCGGTGAGCTCCTCGGACAGCTCCTCCACGTAGTACGGCGCGAGATTCTCGTCGGCCACCACGTCGCGCACGCCCAGGTCGGCGACCAGCGCGCTCTCGTAGGCGTCGCGCGTGATCTTGTCCTGCTCGCGAAGCGCGGTGAGCACCAGGTCGCGCCGCTTGCGCGCGGCGTCGGGGCTGCGGTACGGCGAGTACAGGTTGGGGCCCTTGATCAGCCCCGCGAGCAGCGCCGCCTCCGGCAGGTTCAAGTCACTCACCGGCTTGCCGAAGTAGTGATTCGCGGCCTCGCCCATGCCGTGGATGGCGACCGAGCCGCGCTGGCCCATGTAGACCTCGTTGAGATACGCCTCGAGGATCTCCTGCTTGGTGTGGTTGCGCTCGAGGATCAGCGCCATCGCCACCTCGGTGAGCTTGCGGCCCAGCGTGCGCTCGCGCGTGAGATAGAAGTTCTTCACCAGCTGCTGCGTCAGCGTGCTGCCGCCCTGCACGAGCTTGCCCGCGCGCAGGTTTGCGACGAACGCGCCGGCGATGCGCCAGGGCTGGATGCCGTGGTGCTCGTAGAACGACTGGTCCTCGATCGCGATGATCGCCTCGACCAGGATCGGCGGGACGTCGGCCAGGGCGACCAGGCGCCGGTCCGCGCGCTCGGCGCCGTGGAACTGCGCGATGATCTCGGGCTCGAGCTCCTCCGAAGGCAACAGGTCGTCGGCGGCGTCGCGCACCGCGCTGATGCGCGAGCCGTCCAGGCGCAGGCGGATCAGCCGCTCGGGCGAGGGGTGACTGGGCAGGTTCGAGGCGCGGCGGAAGATGTCGAGCTCACCGGGCCGCCACGCGTACTGACCCGCGCGCAGCTCGGGGTGCGCGCCGACCGCCTTGACGTAGCCCATGCGCTCCAGCCGGGCGCGCAGCCGGATGCGCTCGAGGTCGAGCCCGGTGTGCAGGGACACCGGCCGCGCGTAGACCCGCGAGGGCAGCGCGAACAGCTGCCCGCGGAAGCGCGCCTCGACCCGCTCCTCCAGGCGAGACACCGCGCCCGCGGCCAGGACGCCCACCAGCATGAGGACGCCGAGCAGGACCGCGACCAGAACGCGGAGCCTTGCCTTGGGGTTGCGCAGCCAGGCGTCGGGTGGCGGGAGCACGGCAGGGAAGGGTAGAAGCCACCGGTCCTTGCGGCACCCCCGGAGTTCCCGGCATCCTCGAAACCCGCCCGAGGTGAGCCATGGCCGACAAGAAGCGCAAGACGCCAGAGACCGGCCAGAAGACCTGGGGCGGCCGCTTCACCAAGTCGACCGACGCCGGCATGGAGCGCTTCTCCTCCTCGGTCCACGTCGACGGGAAGCTGTTCCGCGAGGACATCCGCGGCAGCATCGCCCACGCGCGCATGCTCGGGCGCCAGGGGATCGTCTCGGACGACGAGGCCGAGCAGCTGGTGAAGGGTCTGGAGCAGGTCGGGCAGGAGCTCGAGGCCGGCACCTTCACGCTCGACCCCGCGCTGGAAGACGTGCACACCAACGTCGAGCGGCGGCTGTTCGAGCTGGTGGGCGCGGTGGCGGGCAAGCTGCACACCGGCCGCAGCCGGAACGACCAGATCGCGACCGACTTCCTGCTCTGGCTGCGCGCGAGCGGCGGCGAGCTGCGCGGGGCGCTGGCCGAGCTGCGGGCGGCGCTCCTCGACCGCGCCGGGCGCGAGATCGACGTCGTGCTCCCCGGCTACACTCACCTGCAGCGCGCGCAGCCGATCCGGCTCGCGCACCACTGGCTGGCCCACGCCGAGGCGCTCGCGCGCGACGACGGCCGCCTGCGCGACGCGTGCGCGCGCATGACTCACTCGCCTCTGGGCGCGGGGGCGCTGGCGGGCAGCACGCTGCCGATCGAGCGGGAGAGCACGGCGCGCGAGCTCGGCTTCGCGGGTCCCGCGCGCAACAGCCTCGACGCCGTCTCGGCGCGCGACGCGGCGCTCGAGCTCCTGTCGGCGCTCGCGATCGCGATGGTGCACCTGTCGCGGCTGTGCGAGGAGCTCGTGCTCTGGAGCACGACCGAGTTCGGCTTCGTGGAGCTCGACGACGCGTTCGCAACCGGCTCGAGCCTCATGCCGCAGAAGAAGAACCCCGACGCCGCGGAGCTGGTGCGCGGCAAGACGGGCCGCGTGGTGGGCGACCTCGTGAGTCTGCTGGTGACTCTCAAGGGGCTCCCGTTGTCCTACAACCGCGACATGCAGGAGGACAAGGAGCCGGCGATCGACGCCGTCGAGACCACGCGCGACTGTCTGCGCGTGCTCGCGGGCGCGATCGCGACCCTGCGCGTGAACCGGGACGCGATGGCCCGCGCCGCCTCGGACCCGATGCTGATCGCAACCGACCTGGCCGACCACCTGGTGCAGCGCGGCGTGCCGTTCCGCGAAGCGCACGGCGTGGTCGGGCGCGTGGTCGCGCGGGCGCTGGCCGACGGAGTCACCCTGGCCGAGCTCTCCAACGAGACGCTGCGCTCGTTCCACCCCGCGCTCGACGTGTCGCCGGCCGAGTTCTTCTCGGTCGAGCGCTCGCTCGAAGCGCGTCGCGCGCACGGCTCGCCCTCGCGCCCGCAGGTCGAGGCGGCGCTGGCGGCGGCGCGCGCGGAGCTCGCGCGCACGCGCGCCGAGGTGGGCAGATGACTCGCGCGCTGCTCGCCGGTCTGGCCGCCGCGCTTTTGATCTGCGCCGCCTGCGGTCACTACGGCCCGCCGGTCCGCACCAGCGACACGGCGGAGAAGAAGCCCGGGGCCACGCCGAGCGACCCCAACGCCCCCGCCGCGCCGAAAGCCCCGGCGCCCGCGCCGGAGCCCGAGACGGAGGGCCCGCGGTGAGCGGCCGGCGCATCCCGTTCTCCAAGATGCACGGGGCCGGGAACGACCTCGTGATCGTGGACTGTCTCGCGGGTGACCCGGTCTCGGATTGGGCCGCCTTCGCGCGCTTCGCGCTCGACCGCCGGCTCGGCGTCGGCGGCGACCAGCTCCTGCTCGTGCGGCCCTCGCGCGAGGCCGACTTCGCCATGGCGATCCGCAACGCCGACGGCAGCCAGGCCGAGATGTGCGCGAACGGCATCCGCGCCTTCACCAAGTATGTGCGCGACAAGGGACTCACGGGCGCTGACCGCATCCGGGTCGAGACGCTGGCCGGCGTGGTGACGCCGCGCTGGCTCGGCGACGACCAGGTCGAGGTCGAGATGACCCGGCCGGTGTTCGAGCCCGAGAAGATCCCGACCCGGCTCACGGGCCGGCCGCCGCTGGTCGACGTTCCGCTCGAGGTCGACGGCGAGCGCCTGCGGGTCACCACGCTCTCCATGGGCAACCCGCACTGCGTGGTGTTCGTGGACGACCCCGAGGAGTTCCCGGTGACTCGCCTGGGCCCGCGCATCGAGCGCCACGAAGCCTTCCCCGAGCGCGTGAACGTGGAGTTCGTGGCCGTGCGCGGCCCGGGCGAGCTCGTGCAGCGCACCTGGGAGCGCGGCTCGGGGGAGACGCTGGCCTGCGGCAGCGGCGCCTGCGCCACGGGTGTGGCGGCGGTGCTGTCGGGCCGAGCCTCGCGCGACGTTTCGATCCGGCTGCGCGGCGGCGTGCTGCGCATCCGCTGGCCCGCCGACGACGGCCCCGTGTACATGACCGGCCCGGCCGCCCACGTTTTCGACGGAGAGCTCACATGGCCTTGACGCTCCAGGGGACCTACACCGCGCTCGTGACGCCCTTCGCGAGCGACGGCTCGCTCGACCTCGAGTCACTCGCCAAGCTGTGTGAATGGCAGATCGCGAGCGGCGTCGACGGGCTGGTGCCGTGCGGCAGCACCGGCGAGGCGGCCACGCTCTCGCACGAGGAGCACGTGCGGGTCGTGAAGCACGTGGTCCAGGTCGCGCGCAAGCGCGTGCCGGTGATCGCGGGCGCGGGCTCGAACTCCACCCGCGAAGCGATCGAGCTCAGCCAGGCCGCGCGCGCGGCGGGCGCCGACGCGGCGCTCCTGATCTCGCCCTACTACAACCGGCCCACCCAGGAGGGGATCTTCCAGCACTACCGCGCAGTGGCCGCGGAGAGCCGGCTGCCGATCCTGATCTACAACGTCCCGGGACGCACGGCCTCGCGCATCGATTCCGAGACCAGCGCGCGGCTGTCTCGCGTGCCCGGAGTCGTGGGCCTGAAGGAGTGCGGCGCGGACCTGATCGCGACCTCGGAGACGATCGCCCGGGTGGCGCCCGCTTTCGCCGTGCTCTCGGGCGACGACGCGCTCACGCTGCCCATGCTCGAGATCGGCGCGCGCGGCGTGATCTCGACCGTGTCGAACGTGCTTCCAGCCAGCGCCTCGGAGCTGGTGCGCGCGCACGCCGCCGGCGACCACGCGCGCGCGCGCAAGCTGCACTACGAGCTCCTGCCGGTGACTCAGTCGCTCTTCGTCGAATCGAACCCGATCCCGGTGAAGACGGCGCTCGCCATCCTCGGCCGCATCCCGAGCCCGACGCTCCGGCTGCCGCTGACCGAGATCTCCAAGGCGAACCGCGAGCGGCTCGAGGCCGTGCTCGCCGAGCTGCCGCGCGCATGACGCGCGTGCTGGTGGTGGGCGCCGCGGGGCGCATGGGCGAGCGGCTCTTGCGGGCGCTCGCGGCGTCGAGTGACTTGCGCCTGGGCGCCGCGCTCGAGCGCGCGGGTCACCCGCAGCTCGGCGCCGAGCTCGCGCCCGGCGTGAAGCTCACCTCCGACGCGCGTGCCGCTGCCGCGCAGGCCGACGTGGCGGTGGACTTCTCGAGCCCGGCCTCGACGCTCGCGCTGCTCGAGGTCTGGGAGTCACGCGGCCTGCCCGCCGTGATCGGCACGACCGGCATCGAAGCCGAGGGCGAGGCGCGCATCGCGCGTGCCGCGGAACGCATCGCCCTGGTGCGCGGCGCGAACTTCTCGATCGGCGCAGCGGTGCTTGCCGACCTGGTCGCCGAGGCCACGCGCCGCCTGGCGGGCTACGAGATCGACGTGCTCGAGATGCACCACGACCAGAAGGTCGACGCGCCCAGCGGAACCGCGCTCGGGCTGGCGCGGCGCGCCGCCGAGGTGCGCGGGCAGGATCTCTCGCAGGTGGCCGTGTTCGCGCGCGAGGGCATCACCGGCAAGCGCGACCCGAGCGCGATCGGGCTCCAGTCACTCCGCCTCGGTGACTCGGTCGGCGAGCACACCGTGTACTTCGCCGGCCCCGGCGAGCGCATCGAGCTCTCGCACCGGGCCCTGTCGCGGGACAATTTCGCGGCCGGCGCCCTGCGCGCCGCGCGCTGGCTCGTGGGCCGCCCACCCGGCGTGTACGCCATGGCCGACGTCCTGCGCTGACTCGTCGGTCGAGGCGCCAGGAACGCTTCTTGCTGTGCGAAGCCCGGGCGCCCGCATTGCCACGGTCGCGCATCTCGCGCGAAGATCTGCGGAAGGAAATGAAGCCATCTGACCGGCAGCTTCGCGGCACGGCGGATGCGACGGCGCAGCTCCAGCGGCGCCGCTCGCGGCGGCCGAACTACGCGGCCGAGAACCGTGCGCTGGTCGCGCTCGCCGAGTGCATGGCGCGTTCGCCGCACGAGGTGCTCGACCAGCTCGTGCGCGTGGCGCTCGAGCTGTGCCGCGCTCACTCGGCCGGAACGAGCATCCTCGAGGAGCGCGGCGGTGAGCCGGTGTTCTGCTGGCGCGCGACGGCGGGCCGCTTCGCTCCACTGGCCGGCAGCGTGGTGCCCCGCGCCGGCAGCCCGTGTGACGCCGTCCTCCAGCGCAAGGAGCCCATGCTGCTGCGCGACCTCGCGAAACACTTTCCGCTCGCGGCGACGCTCGCGCCCCCGGTGGTCGAGGGGCTGCTCGTGCCGTTCCTCGTGGGTGACGAGCCGCGCGGCACGCTCTGGGTCGTCTCCCACGAGCTCGGGCGGCGCTTCGACCGCGAAGACGTGCGCGTGCTCACGAGCCTGGCGCGCTTCGGGTCACTCGCGCTGCAGACCTTGTCGCTGCGCAGCGTGGAGACTGCGCTGGGCGAGGTCGAGCGGCGCTTCGGCAAGTTCATGGAGCGCCTGCCCGGCCTGGCGTGGATCAAGGACCTCGATGGCCGCTACGTGTTCGTGAACGACGAGGCGCAACAGGCGTTCCAGCTGCCGCGCGCGCAGCTCCTGGGCCGCGACGACTTCGAGATCTTCCCGGCCGACGTGGCGGAGGGCTTCCGCAGCAACGACGCGGCGGCGCTCGCGCACGGCAAGGGCATCGAGACGATCGAGACACTCGAGCACCCCGACGGCCCGCACCACTCACTCGTGGCCAAGTTCCCGATCCCCGGGCCCGACGGCGAGGCCGCGTTCGTGGGCGGCGTGGCGATCGACGTCACGGCGCGCATGCAGGCCGAGGACGTGCTGCGCGAGAGCGAAGAGCGGCTGCGCGCGATGACCGTCCACTCACCGGCCATCATCTACATGACCCAGCCCGACGGCTACTGCACCTTCCTGTCCGAGGCCTGGACCTCGCTCACCGGCCGGCAGATCGAGCTGGGGCTGGGCTTCGGCTGGGCCAACGCGCTCCATCCCGACGACGTCGAGCGCACGCGCGCGGTCTTCGCGCCCACGCCGGTGCCGGCGAGCTTCCGCATCGAGTTCCGCATGGTGCACGCGAGCGGCGGCTACCACTGGGTGATCGGCTCGGGCGCGCCGCGCTTCGGGAGGAACGGCGAATTCCTGGGCTACGTGGGGTCGGTGCTCGACGTCGACAAGGAGAAGCAGGTCGAGCACGTCTTGCGCGAGGTCGACCGCCGCAAAGACGAGTTTCTCGCCATGCTGGCGCACGAGCTGCGCAACCCGCTCGCGCCGATCCGCAACTCGCTCCACGTGCTGCGCCTCGCCGGCGACGGGCCGCAGAGCGAGCGCGTGCACGAGATGCTCGACCGCCAGGTGACTCACCTGATCCGGCTGGTCGACGACCTGCTCGAGGTCGCGCGCATCACCAGCGGCAAGATCGAGCTGCGGCGCGAGCGCGTGGCGCTGCACGAGATCGTGCGTTCGGCGCTCGAGACCAGCCGGCCTGCGATCGAACGCGCGCATCACCGGCTCGAGCTCGACCTGCCGTCCGAGCCGATCGCGCTCGACGCCGACGCCGTGCGGCTCTCGCAGGTGCTGGCGAACCTGTTGAACAACGCGGCGAAGTACACCGAGGAGGGCGGCGCGATCTGGCTGCGTGCCGAGCGCCAGGGCCGGTCGGTGGCCATCTCGGTGCGCGACACGGGCGTCGGCATCCCGCCCGCGATGCAGCCGCGCGTATTCGACCTGTTCACGCAGGTGGACCGCACGCTGGGCCGCGCGCAGGGCGGGCTCGGAATCGGGCTGGCGCTCGTGAAGCGGCTGGTCGAGATGCACGGCGGCAGCGTCAGCGTCGAGAGCACGGGTTGGGGCTCCGGCAGCGAGTTCACCGTGCGCCTGCCGCTCGCCTCGAGCGAGTCTCTGCCCGAGCGGGCCGCCGAGGACTCCAGTGACTCACCCGGTTTTGCCGCGCGCCGCCGCTTCCTGGTCGTGGACGACAACCGCGACGCCGCCGACAGCCTGGCGCTCTTGCTGCGCCTGCAGGGCATCGACGCCGAGGTGGCCTACGACGGCGAGTCCGCGCTCGAAGCCGTGCGCGCGCGCCGTCCCGAGGTGGTGTTGCTCGACCTCGGCATGCCGGGCATGGACGGCTTCGAGATCGCGAGCCGGGTCCGCCGCGAGCCCGAGCTGGCAGACACGGTGCTGATCGCGCTCACCGGCTGGGGCCAGCCCGAGCACCGCCAGAAGACGCGCGAGGCGGGCTTCGACGGTCACCTGGTGAAGCCGGTCGAGCTCGCCGAGCTGCAATCGCTGGTCACGCATACTCCGGCACCGCGCGTGCACTGAATCCGCGCGGCCCGCAGCGCGGCGCCCCACGGGGCGGCCGCCGGCGGGATTTGTACAACGCGGAGGTTCGGAATCATGGCCACACGTAAGAGGGCTCGCCGCTACGGCCCCAAGGCGGCCCGGAAGGTCGAGCGCGCGATGCACGAGATGAAGCACGGCCAGCTGCGCTCCGGCCGCTCGGGCAAACGAGTCACCAGCCGCAAGCAGGCGATCGCGATCGGGCTATCGGAGGCCCGGCGCGCCGGCGGCAAGGTCCCGGCCCGGCGGCGCAGCCGCTAGCTGGCAGGCCAGCTCTGCGGCTCGCACGGCGAGCCGGTGCGGCAGCGCAAGAGCTCGACCAGCGACTTCTTCACGCCGTCCGCCAGCTCCGCGTGACTCGCGCGGAAGCGCGCCACCGCCGCGTCGTACTCGTCCTCGAGCGTGAACGACGAGTTGTCGGGCGCCACCACGTGGATCGCCCCGGCGTACACCACCGCGCCCGGCTCGACGCGGAAACGCAGCACGTACCAGCGCTGCGCCACGCCGTCGCCGCGAGTGGCAACCATGCGGTAGTGACCGCCGGGAAGAGACACCCAGAAGTCGGCCAGCGGACCCTCGTTGGCCGCCTCCAGCACCACGTCTTTGCCGCTCTCCTCGTGGTGCCAGCGCAGCGTGGCGCGCGCCGGCCCGGCCGTGAACGGTGAGCCGTCGGCGGTGAGCAGCTCCGTGCGCACGATCACGACGCCGTTCGGCGAGCCCGCCGGTGTGTAGCCGGGCGGGATCGTGAACGGGCCCGAGCTGCTGCAGGCCAGCGCGGCGAGCGCAACGAACGCCACGAGCGGCGGCAGCCCCCTGAATCGACTCACAGATTTCAATATAGCTCGAAAGCAGGCGCGGCCAGTCGCGCGCGCTAACTTGCGCGCCCGGGGGGAGTGCGATGATTCGAGTCCTGTCTCTCGGGGTCCTGCTGTGGCTCGCGGCCGGCGCGAGCTTGGCCAAGACGGTGCTCGTGGCCGGGCACGGCACCGACAGCGGCATCTGCGGTACGTCGGCCGCGCCCTGCCGCTCGATCTCACAAGCGATCGCGAATGCGGTCGATGGAGACACCATCTCGGTCGGGCCGGGCTACTACGGCGACCTGGACCGCGACGGTGTGTGGGGCGAGCCGGGCGAGGAGCTCGGGCTCGACAACGCGACGTGTTCCTGCGTGGTGGAGCTGTCCAAGCGAGTCACTCTGATCTCGAAGGACGGCGCGGCCTCGACCGTGATCGACGCCGACGGCGACGACCTCGACGTGATCGCGGTGCTCGCCTCGGGCGCGGGCTCGAAGATCGGCAAGGCCGGCCACGGCTTCACGCTGCGCAACTCGGGCGAGTTCGGATTCTCGGCGCAGCTCGTGCCCCACCTCGACGTCGAGGGCAACGTGGCCGAGCACAACGCCGCCGACGGCTTCAACGTCCGCTCCGACGGCATGATCTCGCGCCAGAACCGGGCGATCGAGAACGGCGACGACGGCTTCACGTTCGTGGGCGCGGGCGGGACCAGCACCGGTGACGTGGCGATCGGCAACTTCGACCGCGGCTTCGTCGTCGAGGGCAGCGACAACCACTTGACCGGGGCCGTGTCGATCGCCAACCGGCAGGGCTTCATCGTGAGTCTCACGTCGGGCCCGACCCGGATCGACAAGAGCGCGGCGCTCGGCAACCAGAACGAGGGCGTGGTCATCTCCGACGGCGTGAACCTCACGCTCACGAGCATGAGCATCGTGGGCAACGACGCGGTGAGCGGCAACAACTGCGGCGTGACGAACAACAGCGCACTCACGATCCACGCCACCAAGAGCTGGTGGGGCGCCGCGACTGGCCCCGGCGCGCTCCCGGCGAACCTGGCCTGCAACCCCGTGCCGGGCTCGGTCACCGACACGTCGGGGTTCCTCAAGAAGGAGCTCCACGTGCTCGCGAAGCCCCTGCGCTAGAAGCAGATCGCCCGCCCTCCGTTGCTCTTCCTATCCTAGGGCTCCGGGACCCTAGGGCTCGGGAACCCAGACCCTGTCCTGCCAGATGTACCTGTACTCTTGGAAGAGCTCCCTCTCGACGTCCTGGGTCACTTCGGGGTGACTCGTCCTGAAGCGCTGAACGATGGCGTCGCAGTCGTCGTGCAAGCTGACGTCGATGTTGTGCCTGAATGCTCCGATGTCCAGGCGGATGTGGATCGTGCCGAGGCACTCGACCGCCCCGGGCCGGATCTGGAACCGCAGCTTCTCGTCCTTGTCCCTGGTCGGTTCGTGGTAGCTGTAGGCCCCCGCCGGCAGCGCAACGTAGAAGTCGACGGTGAAACCGTCACCGACGGGCGAGAGCTTGTACTCCTCCATGCTTCCCTCTCGTTGCAACGTGAGCGCAGCCCGCTTACCGAAGACCGAAGAGACGGGATTTCCTTGTCGGTCCACGAACTCGGCGCGCAGGAGCACGATGCCGCTGCCGTCGCGGCCGAGTGTGTAGCCCTCCGGAAGCGACGGCACCGCCGTCGCCGCGCAACCCGTGACGACGAGCGCGAGAAATGACGAGAGGCCCGACCGAACGAGTCGGCCGGGCCTCGTGGAGAGTGACTGCTCCAGAGAGCGGATCACATGTCGAAATATAGCTCGAACTCGTGCGGGTGCGGCCGCAGCGCCACCGGCGCGATCTCGGCATCGCGCTTGTAGTCGACCCAGGCCTCGATCGCGTCCGTGGTGAACACGTCCCCCTTGAGCAGGAAGTCGTGGTCCTCTTCCAGGTTCTGGAGCGCCTCTTCGAGGCTGCCCGGCATGGTCGGCACCTTCGCGAGCTCGGTCTTCGAGAGCGCGTAGATGTTCTTGTCGAGCGGCTCGCCCGGGTCGATCTTGTTCTCGATCCCGTCCAGGCCCGCCATCAGCATCGCCGAGAAGGCGAGATACGGATTGCAGGTCGGGTCGGGGAAGCGCACCTCGATGCGCTTCGCCTTCGGGCTGGCCGAGTACATCGGGATCCGGATCGAGGCCGAACGGTTGCGGCTGGAGTAGGCCAGGTTCACGGGCGCCTCGAAGCCGGGCACGAGTCTCTTGTAGGAGTTCGTGGTCGGGTTCGAGAACGCGGCGATCGCCTTGGCGTGCTTCAGGATGCCGCCGATGTAGTACAGGCACATCTTCGAGAGACCGGCGTACTCGTTGCCCGCGAACAGCGGCTTGCCGTCCTTCCAGAGTGACTGGTGGGTGTGCATGCCCGAGCCGTTGTCGCCGAACAGGGGCTTGGGCATGAACGTGACGACCTTGCCGGCGCGCTTCGCCACGTTCTTGCACACGTACTTGTAGACCATGAGCTGGTCGGCCATGTCGACGATCGGCGCGAAGCGCATGTCGATCTCGGCCTGACCCGCGGTCGCGACCTCGTGGTGGTGGGTCTCGACGACGATCCCCAGGTCCTCCATCTGCAGCACCATCTCGCTGCGGATGTCCTGCTGTGAGTCGATCGGCGGAACCGGGAAGTAACCTTCCTTGTAGCGCGGCTTGTTGCCCAGGTTCGGGCCCTCTTCGCGGCCGCTGTTCCACTTACCTTCGACCGAGTCGATGTAGTAGTAGCCCTGGTTCTGGCTGGTCGAGAAACGCACGTCGTCGAGGATGAAGAACTCGGCTTCGGGACCCATGTAGCTGGTGTCCGCGATGCCGGTCAGCTTCACGTAGTTGGCCGCCTTCTGGGCGATCTGGCGCGGGTCGCGTCCGTAGGCCTCGCGCGTGATCGGATCGGCGATGTTGCAGATCAGCGAGAGAGTCGGCTGATCGCAGAACGGATCGATGAACGCGGTGCGCGCGTCCGGGATCTGCAGCATGTCGCTGTTGTCGATCGACTTCCAGCCGCGGATCGACGAGCCGTCGAAGCCCAGACCGTTCTCGAACGTGCTCTCGTCGAACTCGTGCAGCGGATGGGTCTTGTGCTGCCACTGCCCGACGAAGTCCACGAACTTCAGGTCGACCAGCTTCACGCCCTCGCTCTTTGCGTACGCGAGAACTTCCTTGGGGGTTCGGTCCTTGTGCATGTTCACCTTTCTCCTCGCGGTCTGTCTCTCAGATCGCGTCTTCGCCGCGATCGCCCGTGCGGATGCGCACCGCCTCGATCACCGGCAATACGAAAATCTTCCCGTCGCCGATGCGACCCGTGTTCGCAGCGGCTTGGATGGCAGTCACGACCTTGGGAATCAGGTCGTCCGGCGCGACGACCTCGAGCTTGATCTTGGGCAGGAAGTCGACCACGTACTCGGCGCCCCGGTACAGCTCCGTGTGGCCCTTCTGCCGCCCGAAGCCTTTGACTTCCGAGACCGTGATCCCCTGTACGCCGATGCCGTTCAGGGCTTCCTTCACCTCGTCGAGCTTGAAGGGCTTGATGATCGCTTCGACCTTTTGCATTCGAGCTTCCGACCTTTCCGCGGCGGCGCGTAGAGCAACGTTTATACCACGCGAAAAACCCCGCGGCGGCGCAGGAGAACGCCTGTCTCCCCGCGTCCGAGCGAGCCTGCACAGAGCTTGAGCCGCCGTGCCCAAGCCCTGTGCAGGGTGCCTCCCCGGAATTCCTAGTCGAAGATGTACGCGACCTGGATGATCCCCTGGTAGTTGTTGTTCGAGAAGTTGGTCTGCGTGTCGTTGTTGCGGCCCGACGGGAACAGGTGGTCGCCGAAGCCGTCGGTGGTCAGCGCGTCGTAGCGCAGCTCGGCGCGCGCCAGCAGGTTCGCGGTCAGCTTGTACGCCAGCGTCCCTGTGAGCGAGTACGCCGACGTGTTGTTGCCGACCACGATGCGGTAGCCCGCCGTGTCGCGCAGCCACTCGCCGCGCACCGCCAAGCTCCACGCGTCGGTGAACGCGTACTGCGTGCCGAGCGCCAGGCCGTACCACACCGGGTCGAGGTTCTTGCCCGCGTTCGGTCCGCCGAAGTAGATCACGTTCTTCTGGATGCCCCAGTCGGCGTTGGCCCAGAAGGTGAGCTGGCTGTTGGCGTTGAAGTTGGCGTTCCAGTCCAGGACCATCGCCGGCGCAGTGCTCGGGCGCTTCACGTTGAGCACGGTGCCGGTGACGTCGGCGAAGCCGGTGTTGCCGTCGGCGCCGTAGTAGCCGGTGAGATACGTGCTGAACGAGCTGTCGCTGTTGCCGTAGTTGAGCTGCCCGAGCAGACCCTTGTTGTCGTTCGTGTCGGTGGAGTTGTTCCAGCCGTTCACGACGGCGCCGGCCCAGCCGATGCCCGTCTCGCCGATCTTCGAGCTCGCCTGGATGCCGGTGTGCACCAGCGGGATCGCGTAGGTGAACAAGAGACCGTGAGTCACGTTCTTGTTCGCGATCGAGTCGATCACTTCGTAGCCGAGCAAGGTCTCCCACTGTCCGAACTTCAGGAGCACGTTGTCCCAGTTGTACTGGACGTTCATGTCCTGGATGTAGAAGCCCTCGTTCGCCATGGTGCCGACGGGGTACAAGCCGCGGGTACCGCCGAGGATCAGCGCGTTGGTGCCGTAGGTCAGATCGAGCTGGAAGCCGACGTCACCCGGGTTCGCCGCGGGGCGCGTCAGCTCGATCTTGGCCGCGTCGAGGTTGAACGTGTTGTGGTCCACGTTGAACTGGTTCGTGGCGTTGGCAAAGAGCGGGTTGTCCGGGTTGTTGAACGAGTACTCGTACGAGGCGGCCACGAAGCCGTTGACCTGCACGGTGTTCAGGAACGCATCGAGCTTGCTCGGCTCGGTGCCCGCGGAGACGGCAGGCGTTGCCTGCTGCTTGAGCATCGCCTCCTGCTCGTCGATGGTTTTCTGACTCGCTGCGAGCTTGTCCTCGAGCTGAGTGATCCGCGACTCCATCGCGGCCATGCGCTGGTCCGCGGCTGAGTCCGCGAGCGCAAGTTGCGGCGCAATACAGAGCAGCGTCGCTGCGATCGCTGCGGTGGTCGGTCTCTTTCTCATCGCCCTCCCTCCCATGGGATCGACCGCCGCATGGCGGTCGCGGGGGTGTCCCCAAAGGCGTCGGGTGCAACGAGCGTGCCTTGGTGTCTCGCGCCGTCAGCGCGCAAGTAATTCGCGATGGCGGGCGAGGGTGCGCGGAGTGTGTGCAGGGTCGAGCTCGGAAGCGAGCTGCAGCACGTCCTGCCAGGTGTCGACGTCGTGGTGCGCGGGCAGGAGCTCACAGGCGAGCCCGAGCTCGCGCGCGCGCGCGAGCGTGGCCGCGAGCACGCTCGCGCGAGACAGCTCGAGCTCGAACAGCGCGTCGTTGGGGGTGGACTGACCGATCAGGTTGTACCCACCGTCCCGATCGGGGCACAGAACGACCGGCGAGTGATCGAGCGCCGCGAACGCGGCCTCGACGCGCGCGAGCGGCAAGGTCGGGCTGTCGGTGCCGCGCAGCACCATGCGCTCGAAGCCCTCCGCCGCGTGGGTGCGGAAAGACTCCCGCATGCGTTCCGCAAGGCTCGCGCCGCGTTGTGCAACGCGGCGATAGCGCGACGGCGCGTGCGCCGCGAACCAGGGCTCGGCGTCGTCGGGCGTGAACCAGAGCGCGAGCTCGCAGTCGGGCGCGCGCGCATGCTGGTCGAGCACGTCGAGCAGCATGGCTTCGTAGAGCCCGGCCGCGCGCTCGGGAGTCAGCGGCGGCGAGAGCCGCGTCTTCGCCGCACCCGGCACGGGCGCCTTCGCGAACAGCGCGAGCACTCGCCGGGCCATGCAGCGAGTATAGTGAGCGCATGACTCGCAGCGTCGCTGGGGTGGCTCTGTGCGCGCTGCTCGCGCTCGCGGCCTGCGACCGCCCGCAGGGCGAGCCGCCCGCGAGCACGGCGCCCGCGCGCGACGAGGACCTCGGCCGGCTCGTGCCGTCGCTCGTCGATTCCATCCAGGCCAAGCAGGCGAGCTTCGTCATGGACCACGTCTCGACCGGCTTCAAGGAGGACGGCGGGCTCGACTACTACGACGTGCGTTCGCTGGTCGAGACCGCGGCGCTGCGCAGCGAGGCGGTCGGCGCGCGGCTCGAGAGCAGCCAGCTGACGGCCGAGCCCGACGGGCGCCAGCGCGTGAGCGCGCGCGTGTCGTTCGCGCTCGGCCAGAGACTCGCGCCGGGCGAGGCCTTGCCCGAGGGCGCGGTGGTCTACGCGATCGAGGTGGTGTTCGCGAAGAACGGCGCGAAGTGGCAGGCGGTGGGCGGCCGCTACCGCCGTGAGGTGCCGCCAGTGACTTCGGCGGGCACACCGTCGATGGCCACGCGCTGACCCGCGTGCGCGTGCTCGACCTTGAGATAGGCGAGCGCGATCGCGCCCGTGGCGTCGGAGCGCGCCGCTGAAGTGACCTGGCCGACGGCGCTGCCGTCCACGCTCACGGAGGCGCCGGGAGTCACGGCCGAGTCGGCGCGGAGCAGCACCAGCACGCGATTCACCGCGCCGCGCGAGGCGATGCGCGCCACGATCTCCTGCCCGATGTAGCAGCCCTTGCTGAACGAGATCGCGCGCTCCAGCCCCGCCTCCTGCGGGAAGTTGCGCGCGCCGACGTCGCGGCCGAGCAGCGGCAGGCGCGCGTCGATGCGCAGCACCTCGGCGGCCTCCTCGGCGAGCTCGGGCAGCGCGAGCGCGCGCTCGAGCTCGGCGGCGAGCGCCCGCGGCACGATCGCGCGCAGGCCATCGGCGGTGAGCGCGCCCTGCGCGATCCACAGCACGGCCTGACCCGCGAAGTCGGCCCGCGCGAAGCGGCCGGGCTCGGGCACGGCGCCCCCGACGCGGCGCGCGGCGTCGCGCGCCTCCGGCCCCTCGAGCGCGAGCCAGGCCTTTGCCTCACTCAGGCTCGCGAAGGCCACGTCGTCGGCGATCACGTGCTTCTCGAGCAGCGCGCAGAGCTCGGCCTCGACCCCGGGCGCGATGTCGAGCAGGAGTGACTCCGGCTCGGCCAGCACGCACAGCTCGGCCAGCACGTGGCCCTTGCGGTCGAGCTGCAGCGCCGGCGCGGCGCCGCCGGCCGGCAGCTTCGCCACGTCGGCGGTCAGCATGCCGTTCAGGAAGCGCACCCGGTCGGCGCCGGTCGCGCGGACCAGCCCGCGTCCCGGCAGGCGGCGGAACGCGGCGCGCGTGCCGGTGATCGCCTCGAAGCTGTGGGGCATGCGGGAAGAGTAGCGCCTACGCCGCTCGGGCGAGCCGGACCTGCAGCGCCTTCCAGCGCTCGAGCATCTTCTCCACGATCTCCAGATCGGCTTCGTTGTCGACGTCGATCGCGGCGCCGCCCAGCTCGGTCGTGACC
This sequence comes from Myxococcota bacterium, assembly GCA_035498015.1. Lineage (NCBI taxonomy): Bacteria > Pseudomonadati > Myxococcota > Myxococcota bacterium. The sequence continues at coordinate 16,717 of DATKAO010000105.1, read as the reverse complement.
GTGCGGAAGCGCGTGCGCAGGAGCGCGCTGGCCGCGCGCTCGATCGCCGACAGCGGCACGAAGTGGCGCACGCGGTCCGCAGCCTCGAGCCGGCCCCGCCGGTGCAGGACGCCCGCCAGGTGGATCATGAAGTAACAGCCGAGCACCCACAGATTGCGCCACTCGCGGCGGATCACGCGCCAGGCGAGCCGCACCTGACTCAAGAGCTCCTTCTGGTACCGGTTCTCGTACATCTCGTCGACGTAGTGCCGGTTGCCCATCTTGAGCGGCCGCACCCAGTGCAGGTTGTTCTGGCGCAGCCGGCCCTCGCGCAGGTTGAAGTAGGCCATCTCGACGCCGGGCGCGCCGTCGTGAGGCGCGAAACGCGCCAGCGCGCTCTCGGGCGAGAGACCGACCACGTAGTCAGCGCCCGATGCCTCCGCGCGTGCCACGAACTCGGAGATCTCCTCCGGGATCACCAGCGGAATGTCGGCCGGCACCACCAGCACCGGGTGGTTGGCGTCGGTGCGGCCCGGCGCCAGCGTACGCAGAAATGTGTACCACACGTTGGCGTACAGGCTGTCGCGCTGAGGCACGATGTGCACCGGCCGGCCGCGCGCCGCGGAGAGCGACAGGCAGCCGTACTCGGCCACCGCGGCCGCGAGCCGCGTCGGGTTGCCCACGAGATACACCTCGGACACCTCGGGCGTGTGCAGAAGCGCTTCGAGCACGTGCACGAACATGGGCTTGCCCGCGACTTCCACGAAGGCTTTGCTGCCGCCGCGCACGGCCCGGCTCGCGCTGCGATCGCCGGCCACGAGGATCGCCTGGATGGCCATTCGCCACAGATAGTGTCTCGTGTCGGGGAAAAGTGATAGGGGCGCTCGGCTGCCGTTTGCTTGCGCACGACTGCTTCGTGCAGACTTGCGCGCAACTCGTGAAGGAGCCCCCATGCCCACCCTGCTGGCCACGCTGAAGGTCAAGAAGGACAAGATCGAGGAGGCCAAGGAAGGCTTCCGCAAGCTCAGCGCGCAGGTGCGCGCCAACGAGCCCGGAACCCAGGCCTACGTGTTCCACCAGCGCAAGGACGACCCGTCGGTGTTCGTGGTGTACGAGAAGTACGCCAGCGACGAGGCCTTCAAGAAGCACGGCGAGAACCTGCGCGCCAACCCGGGCGCCCTGGCCGGCGTGCTCGAAGGCCGGCCCGAGCTCGTCTTCCTCGACGAGGTCTGACGCCTCCTCACGCTCCGCACAGAGCCAATCCGCGCGGGGGCAGGCCGAGCGAAGGCCGCCCTGAGCGAGGCCCGCAAGGGGCGAAGCATGGGTAGGGTGCCCATGCGATCACAGGTCAGCCCCGCGCAGTGAGCCGCAGGCGAACGTAGTCAGTGAGCCAGCGTGGGGCGCATGGCGACCCCGCGGTCGCCGGCGGCGAACAGCGCACTGATCTCCGAGGGGCGCAGCGCCGAGCGCCACATCGCCACGGAGCCGATGCTGCCCTTGAAGAAGTAGCCCGTGCTGTCCTTCACGCGCCCGCCGATGCGCAGCGCGCGCGGCACGTCGGATTGCGACGGCACGCCCACGGCCGAGCCCGCGACCTGCACGCCGTTCACGTACAGCGTGAGCTGCCGGCTCGCCGTCTTCACTGCGGTCACGAAGTACCAGGTGTCTCCGTTCTTGCTGAGCGAGAGACCGGCCGGCGAGGAGATGCCGCGCGTGCGGCCGAACAGGTCACTCACTTCCACCGCGAAGTGACCGTCGGCGTCGATCGTGAGCGAGATCCGGTCCAGGCCCAGGTTCGAGTTCTGGCCGTTCAGGTCGAGGATGTAGCGGGGCTTCGAGTTGAGCCCGAGCTTGGCGGGCCGCACCCAGGCGCCGACCGACCAGGTGTCGGCGAGCCCGTACTGCTTCAGCGTGAAGGCGCCGAGCGCCTCGGCCTTGCCGTCCAGGTCGACCGTGGCGGCGCTCGAGCCGCCCTGCGTGACGTCTTTCGCGTTCAGGCCCTTGGCGTCCTCGTAGGCGTCGATGCCGCCGCTCGCGGCGAAGTCGCGGCCCAGGTCGTCCAGGTCCCAGCCCGGCTTCCACCAGTGCGCGAGCGACGACTCACTCGTGTAGCCGGTGGCCGGCGGCGGCGGCGGCACCGGATTCGAGGGTGGCGGCGCGGGCTGCGTGGGCGGAACCGTCGGCGGCGGGGCCGGCGCCGCGGGCGGCACGCCGTAGCCCGGGGGCGCGCCGTCGGGAGTCACGGGCACCACCACCAGGTCGTCCCAGTGATTCCCGGCGTTGCTCGAGCTGTATACGCCGATCCGACCGCTGGAGACGCTCTCCAGGTCCGCGTCCCAGCAGTCGGTCTGGAAGCTGGCCGGCGGCGGGGTCTGGTCGGGCCAGAGCGACGCGCGCACGCGGTTGCGCCCGTCGAAGCGGGTCACACGCACGCGGAAGCGCAGCCACTCGCCGGCGGCACCCGCGACTCCGGTCGAGATCGTGCCCACACACGCGAGAGACCCGGTGCCGTTCTTCGAGAGCACGTACGGCCGCGAGCCGGAGCGCGAGAGCACGTAGCCGAAGGCCGCGTCGGGGTACTGCGAGAGCACGGTCACGCCGGCTTTCCCGCCCAGCGAGTCGCTCTCGATGCGGCCCGAGTAGTCGTAGGAAGACCAGCTCGCGGAGCCCGGGCTCACCAGCGTCGCGTTGAGCTCGAGCGCGCTCGACGCGACGCCGAGTGTCTCGGCTCCGTCCGCGGCCTGCGCCGCGGCGAAGGTCGACGCGTCGCCGGCGCCGGGCACGCCCGACCCCGAATCGACCCAGCCCGCCGGGTCGGCGCCGGGCGCGTAGGAGTCGAAGCTCTCGCTGTAGAGCGCGCCGGGCGGCGCGCTGGCCGTGAGCACGCCGATGTTCGAGTTCGCGGACTCGCGGCCGCTCGCATCGTAGGAGCGCAGCGCCATGTAGTAGTCGCGCGTGTCGTCCAGGCCCTGCACGGTCACACGAGTGACTCCCGAGGCGGCCGGCGCTCCCAGGTCGATGCGGGTCAGGTTCTGACCGCTCTGGACGTCGCTCGCGCTGGCGCCGTGGTAGAGCGCCGCGCCGACGACGTTCGGGTCCGCGGGGCTGAGGTAGGAGACCACGACGGAACGCTGGCCCGCGGCGGCGCGCGAAGCGGCCACGACCATCGAGATCCACAGCATCGCAGCGACGAGTCCCCGAACTCGCCGCGTCCCCTCACCCATCGAGACCCCGCGAAATTGACGGCGTCGGAGGCTAACGTCTGGTCTACCCACCGGTCGTGACGGGAATCACCCCATGCTGAGAAATCTGGGCCTCGCAGTTCTGTCACTCGTCGTCGCGCTCGCGCTCTGCGAGGGACTGCTCCGGCTGTTCGGCGCCGGCGTGCTGCCGCGACCGGACCTGTACCTCGACGACCCCGTCGTCGGAAAACGCATGCGTCCGGGCTGGAGCGGCGACGAGTTCGAAGCTCCGGTGAAGATCAACTCGAAAGGGTTGCGCAATCCGGAAATCTCCTACGAGAAGCCCGAGGGCACCTACCGCGTGCTCGCGCTCGGCGACTCCTGGACCTTCGGCTTTCGCATGAACGAGCCGGACGCGTATCCGAGACAGCTCGAGCGCATCCTGCAGGGCTCGGCGGCCAAGCGCGGTGACCCGCGTCGGATCGAGGTGATCAACGCCGGCGTCGTCGGTTACTCGACCGACCAGGAAGCCGCGTATCTCAAGTCCGAGGGCTGGAAGTACTCACCGGACCTGGTGCTGGTGAACTTCTACCCGGTGAACGACACGCACAACAAGCTGTACAAGTACCAGCGGCGCATGGCGCTGCGCGACCTGCACCCCTGGCTGCTCGCGCTGTACGAGTGGCCGCAGCAGCTCTACCTGCGCCAGTTCATCAAGGGCGCGCGCCGCACGCTGAAGGAGAAGATCGGACGGGCGCGGGTCCACGCGGCCGCGAAGATCGGCGTCGAGGACAAGGGCGGGCGCGCGCTCGCGGAGAACGACTGGACCGGTGACTACCGCCCGGGCGTGCGCGGCTGGGAGGCGGTGCGCACCGCCTTCAACGACATCGGCGAGCAGGCGCGCGAGCACCGGGTGCCGGTGGTGGTGGTGCTCCTGCCCGACGCCCAGGACATCGGCCGGTACAAGGACCGCTACCACCCCAAGATCGCGCCCATGGTCGAGGCTGCGGCGAAAGAGGCGCGCCTGGGCTGGTTCGACCTCGAGCCGACCTTCGAGCCCTATCAGGGGAAGGAGGACGAGATTCTGTTCCGCCGCCAGCGCCATCCGAACGGGGCGGGCTACGGGATCATCGCCCAGGCCGTCGCCAACGAGCTCGACCGGACCTTCCTGGCGCCGACGAGCAAGGCGGTGGTGGAGATGAGCGGGATCGAACCGCCGACCTCTGCGTTGCGAACGCAGCGCTCTCCCAGCTGAGCTACATCCCCACGGGGGATCGGTACGGTAAGCCCCCGGGCGGGCGCGTGCCAGCACGCGATTCGCTGCAAGACCGGTCCGGAATCGCCGATACGCAAGACCGATGTCTGGACGCGCGATCGGCATCGACCTCGGCACGCTGAACAGCTGCGTGGCGGTGGTCGAAGAGGGGAAGGTCGTCGTGCTCGCCGACGAGGCGCGCACGACCATTCCGTCGTGCGTCGCGATCCAGGGCGACCGCGAGCTCGTCGGCGCCGCGGCCAAGCGCCAGGCAGTCAGCGCGCCGCAGTCGACCATCCTCGCGGTGAAGCGCCTGATCGGCCATCCGTTCGACTCCGACGAAGTGCGCGCCGCGGCCAAGCGGCTGCCCTACGCGCTGAAGGCGAGCCCGCTCGGCAGCGTGCTGTTCGAAGTGGCCGGCAAGGAGCTCACGCCGGTCCAGGTCTCGGCCAAGATCCTGCAGAAGGTACGCGAGGTCGCGGAGCACAACCTCGGCGAGCCGGTGAAGCAGGCGGTGATCTCGGTCCCCGCGCACTTCAACGACGTGCAGCGCAAAGCCACGAAGCTCGCCGCCGAGTACGCGGGCCTCGAGGTGCTGCGCCTGATCAACGAGCCGACCGCGGCCGCCTTCGCCTACGGCTACAAGAAACACAAGGACTTCACGCTCGCGGTCTACGACCTGGGCGGCGGTACGTTCGACGTCACGATCATGCGCGCGCGCGGCGACACCTTCGAGGTCGTCGCGACCGACGGTGACTCGTATCTCGGCGGCGAGGACTTCGACTACGCGATCGCCGAGTGGCTCGAGCAGGAGTTCAAGAAGGAGTTCAACCGCGATCTCTCCAGCGACCCCTCGGCGCGGCTGCGCCTGAAGGAGGCCGCCGAGAAGGCCAAGGTCGAGCTGTCCGACGTCGAGACCACCTCGATCCAGCTGCCGTTCTTCACGCGCATGCCCGACGGCAGCCGGCCGAACTTCGAGCGCACGCTCACGCGCGCCAAGCTCGACGAGCTGTGCCGCCCGCTGGTGCAGCGCACGCTCGAGCTGTGCGAGCGCTGTATCTCGACCGCTCGCGTGGTGAAGAACGAGATCGGCGAGATCCTGCTGGTCGGCGGCCAGAGCCGCATGCTCTCGGTGCGCGAGGCCGTGAAGAAGTTCTTCGGCCGCGAGGCGCGGCGCGACATCAACCCCGACGAGGTGGTGGCGATGGGCGCGGCGCTCTACGCCTACTCACTCACCGCCGACACCCTGAAGGAAGAGGCGGTCGACGCCGCCGAGGACGCCTACGCCGTCGCGCTGCGCGAGACGGCGGTCGCGCGCAAGATCCTCGACGAGGTCCAGCAGCTGCGCTCGAAGCCGCTCGACGACCAGGGCCTGGCGGCGCGCCTCTCGACCCTGCTCAAGGCGACCGAGGGCGACGGCCCGGTCCCGACCCAGTTCGGCGTCACCCAGGGCGGCCCGGTCAGCACGCTCGGCCCGATCACCTTCGGAGTCAGTGAGCCCGAGGAGCCGAAGGCCCCCGCGCCGCCGAAGGTCGAGGCGAAGGCGCCCGACGCGCCGAAGACCAAGACGAAGACCAAGGCCAAGACCCAAGCGGCTCCGCCCGCGCCCGCCGCACCCGCGCCCGATCCCGGCCCGAAGACCCAGACGAAGACCAAGGCCAAGCCCGATCCCGGCACGAAGAAGAAGGCCGCCGCGAAGAAGGCGCCGAGCGAGTTCAGCGAGCTGATCGAGCGCGGCAAGGTCGCCGAATCCGACCTGCCCGAAGCGGTGAAGGGGCTGAAGGACGAGCTGCTGCAGATCGACTACAAGGCCGCGGAGCTGATCGAGAAGCTCGCCGACGAGCTCCCGACCGGCGCCGCCGCCGAGCTGCTCGACATGGCCAAGGAGCGCCTGCAGGAGAGCGTGGCCGCCGCCAAGGGCGCGCAGGAGCAGGTGGTCGAGAACCTGAAGAGCGCCGTCGAGCACAAGAACGCACGGCGCGTGAACCTGCGCGACGTGACTTCGCTGCCGCTGGGCATCGCCTCGGTCGGCGACCTGTTCACGGTGCTGATCGACCAGAACGTGGTGGTGCCCACCGAGTACCAGCGCGTGTTCACCACCAATCAGGACGGACAGGCCGAAGTCGAGATCCGCGTGTTCCAGGGCCGCTCGAAGGCGGTGCACGACAACCAGCTGCTGGGCTCGTTCATCCTCGAGGGCATCGCGCCCGCGCGGCGCATGGAGCCGAAGATCGAGGTCGCCTTCCGCATCGACGAGAACGGCATCCTGCACGTGCGCGCGCGCGACGCCGAGTCGGGCGCGCAGCAGGGCCTGCGCATCGAGGACCCGCTCGGCCTGCAGCAGGTCGAGCCGCCGGCGGAGGAGGAAGCTCCGGCCGAGGACGCGCCCAAGCCGTTCGAGCTCGAGCGCTAGCCCGCGAAGCTACGAGCGGGCCTTCTTGCCGAGCTCGCCCGCCGGGTGCCGGCGCGCGTAGTCGTCGCGCGTGAAGCCCTTCGATTCCTGGAGCTGGACCGAGAGCGCGGCCAGCACCAGCACCTGGGCCAACACGCTGGCGCGCGGCGCGAGCCCGAGTGAGTCGCCCTCTTCGCCCACGCCGACCTCGAGCACGGCGTCGGCCGCGCGCCCCAGCGGTGAGTCGCGCCGGGCGGTCACGGCCAGGATGCGCGCGCCGAAGCGCCGCAGCGCCTCGACCGCGTTCAAGAGCTCGTCGGTCGTGCCGCTGTTCGAGATCGCGATCACCACGTCGCCGGGATGCATCTGGCCGACGCTGCCGTGAGACACCTCGGTGCCGTGCAGGAACGCCGCGGGTGTGCCCGTGCTCGAGAGCAGCGAAGCCGCGTATCTCGCCACGTGCTCGGGCTTGCCAATGCCGGTCACGTGCACGCGCGCGCCCGCGCTCTCGGCGGCGTGGATCAGCTCGGCGGCGGCGGCGAGTGACGCGCGGTCGAGCCGCGCGGCGGCGGCGGCCACCTCGCGTGGGGCGACCTCGAGGAAGCGCGCCACGGCGCGCTCGGTCTCGCCCTGGTCGGGGCCGAGCGGCGCGAGCCGCAGCTCGCTCCCGCCCAGCGCCGCATAGAGCTCGGCCACGCGCAGGCGCGCCGGTCCCGGCCGGTCGGGGAAGGCGCCGATCTGCTCGCAGCAGGCCGCCCCACAGGCGTTGCCCAGCCGCGCCGCGCTCTCGAGATCGAGGTCGTGGGTGATGCCCGCGAGCAGACCGCCCAGAAACGCATCGCCCGCGCCGGTGGTGTCGACCACGTTCACCGAGGCGGCGGGCGCGATCGCGACCTCGCCCGCGCGGAACAGGAGTGACCCGGCCGGGCCGAGCGTGAGCGCGACCAGCTTCGCGCCCGTCTTCTCGGCCAGCTCGCGCGCGCGCGCTCGGGCCGAGCCTTCGGCGACGATTCCGTCCAGCGCGGCGAGCGAGGGCTTCAAGACGTCGGCCAGGCCCAGCACGGCGTGGAGGTCCGCCTCGCTGCCCAGTGCCGGCACCGCGTCGCCCAGCGGCACGTCGAGGTCCACCACGGTGCGCGCGCCGGCCGCGCGCGCGATCTCGAGCACGCGGCGCGCGGTCGCGAGCGGCACCTGCGAGACCTCGGTGGTCACGATCGCTGCGCTCTCGATGACCGCGCGGTGTCGGGTCGCGATCTCCTCGGGAGTCAGCTCGGCGGTTGCGCCGCGCGCCATGTAGATCGCGCGTGCACCGTCGGGATCGACGTAGATCTGCGCGAACGACGACGCGCTGCCGGAGAGATCGATGTGCTGCTCGATCCCGAGCCGCTCCATGCCCGCGCGCAGGAAGCGGCCGTTGGGGTCGTCGGCCTGCTTGCCGAAGATCGCCGTGCGCAGGCCCAGCACGCGCGCCCAGCCCAGGTGGTTCAGCGTGACTCCGCCGACCTGGCGCTGCGCCACGCGCCCGCTGGCGTCGGCGCGCAAGAGACCCTTCTCCTCGGCCGCGACGATGCGCTTGGCGAAGTGGATCTCGTCGACCACCATGCTGCCGGTGCCGGCGACGTCGTAGCGCGCGGGGCTCACGGCTCCTCCGCGGCGGCCGGGTCGGAGCGCCAGCGCGCGGGCAGCGCCGCGGCCAGCTCGTCGTCGAGCTTCTCGAGCGCCGCGTCGAGCTGCGCCGCCTGCTCGCGCGACAGCGCGGCCGTGCCCTTCGCCACCGAGTCACTCGACAGCACGCCGCGCCGGAACAGGCCGCGCTTCAGCGCCGCGAGGCTGCGCTTGCCCTCGGGGAAGCGGTAGCTGTCCGAGAACTTCCGGAAGAGTGACTCGAGCTGGTCCATGCGCTCCACGTCGCCCGCCGACGCCACGCGCCAGGCCCGCTGCCACTCGCGCGGATACAGGTTCGCAGGCCCGCTCACCACGCCCGAGGGCAAGAGGTCGTGCAGGAGGAAGCGGTTCCAGTGCTCGCGCAGCGCACCCCAGAACCCGGTGCGCGGCCTCATCATGCGCAGGATCTGCAGCGCGTCGCCCACGTAGATGTCGAACGAGCCCAGGTCCCGGAACTGGCGCGCGGCCTTGGTGTAGTGACCCAGCCGGCGCGGCGGCGCGGACACCTTGATGCCGCGCACGAAGTCGAGCCGCGACATGGCCTTCACCGCGCGCGTGCGCAGGTGCTGCTCCCTGGCCACCGAGATGTCGGCGTTGTCGTACAGGAAGATCGGCAGCCTGCGGTCGCGCGCGTCGAGCAGGTCGGCGACGTCGCGCTGCAGGAAGCGCACCGGGTCGCCCACGTCTTGTATGGCGAGCGGCGCGATCACGCCGGCGTGCGCGCCGATCTCGAGCGCGAGCTCGAGTGTCTCGAGCGTCTCGTTGCGCGTCGGGGCCGTGAGCCCGACCCAGGCCTCGACCGGCTGCTCGCCGGCCCGCACCAGGCGTGACTCGTGCTTCTTGGTCTCCTCGACCGACACGCGGATCACGCGCTGGCGGCGCGCGCGGTCGAGCTTGTTCCACTCGCCGGTGGTGCCCATCACGAACAGCACGTCGGCGCCGCGCCCGTTCTGGATCAGGTAGCGCACGAGCCGGCGCTGGCCCGCGTCGTCGGGCTCGCCGTCGGGCAGGAGACACGACACGATCGGGATCGAGAGTCCGCGCCGCGCTGCGTAGTTCTCGAGCGTGTGCACGCTTCGACTCTACGTCCCCTGATCGCGCGGATCCAGCGCGTCGCGCAGGGCATCGCCGAGCAGGTTGTAGGCGGTCATGGTCACGAAGATCGCCACGCCGGGGAACACGGCGAGCCACCAGGCCTGGTAGTTGGACTGCGCGACGGCCAGGATCGAGCCCCAGGTCACGATGTGAGCCGGGACGCCGATGCCCAGGAACGACAGCCCCGACTCGGTGAGGATCGCCCCCGACACGCCGAACGACATGGCCACCAGCACGGGCGCCACGGCGTTGGGCAGCACGTGGCGCAGCATCACGCGCAGGTCCGACGCGCCCAGGCTCTGCGCCGCGGCGACGAAGTCCGACGCGCGCACCCGGAGAAACTCACTCCGGATGAGGCGCGCGATCCCGACCCAGCCGGTCACGCCCAGGATCGCCATCACCAGGTAGATCGAGGGCGGGAAGGTCGCCGCCACGATCAGGATCAGGAAGAAGGTCGGAATCGCGATCATCACCTCGATCAGGCGCGACAGCGCCAGATCGACGATCCCGCCGTAGTAGCCGGCGAGCGCGCCCAGGGCGATGCCGATCGTGGCCTGGATCGCGACCACCACCAGGCCGATCGTGAGTGACACGCGGATGCCGTGCAGCATGCCCGCGGCCACGTCGCGCCCGAGCCCGTCGGTGCCGAGCCAGTGACTGCGCGAGGGCGGCTGGAACACGTCGCCCATGATGTTCGGCACGGTGGGGCTGTACGGGATCGGTGGCCAGAGCGCGGCCTCGGCGCGCTCGGCGAGCGCGTCGAAGCGCTGGTTCAAGAGCGCGTCGGGCCACTGGCACAGCCCCAGCGAGACGCCGTAGTCGAGCGCGATCGGGTAGTAACGGACGCCATCGAGCTTCAGGTAGTAGGGCTTGTCGTTCGCGATGAAGTCGGCCGCGAGCGCGAGCACGAACAGCGCCAGGATCACGCGCATGCCGAACACGCCGCGCCTGCGGCGCAAGAACTCGCGCTGCAGGCGTCGGCCCGCGCTCTCCGGGGCGGCCATCAGGCGGTGGTTCTCGTGAACGTGATGCGCGGATCGACCACCGCCAGCAAGAGGTCGGCGATCAACAGCCCGATCAGCGTGAGTCCCACCGATGCGCCGAACAGCGCCAGCACCACCGGATAGTCGCGCGCCAGTACCGCCTGGTAGCCGAGCTGGCCCAGCCCGGGGATCGAGAAGATCTGCTCGATCAACACCGACCCGCCGATCAGACCCGGCAGCACGCCGGCCACGATCGTGACCATGGGAATGAGTGAGTTGCGCAGCATGTGCTTGAGGATCACGCTGCGCTCGGGCACGCCCTTGGCGCGCGCGGTGCGCACGTAGTCCTGGCGCGCGTTGTCGAGCATCGACGAGCGCAGGTAGCGCGAGAGCTCCGTGTAGCTGCCCAGCGTCGTCACGAACAGCGGCAGCGCGAGGTGGTTCATGAGGTCGCCCACCCGCTGCCAGAACGGCCACTCGGGGCTGAACGCCACCGAGTGCAGGCCGGCGGGCGGGAACCAGGCGAAGTAGTCACCGCCGCAGAAGAACACGATCAAGAGCACCGCGATCCAGAACCCCGGCACCGAGTAGAGCGCGAAGAGTGACACGGTCAGGAACTGGTCGAGCCGCGTGCCCGGACGCACCGCCGAGTAGATGCCGAGCGGCACGGCCAGCAGGTAGGTGATGAACAGCGCGGCCAGGTCGATCCCGACCGTGATCGGCAGCCGGTCGCGGATCTTGTCCCACACCGGAGCGCGGTCCTTGAGTGACTGGCCGAGCTCGCCGGTCGCGAAGCCGCCGAGCCAGCTCGCGTACTGCACGACCAGCGGCCGGTCGAGCCCGAGCTCGTGGCGCAGCGCCGCCTTCACCTTCTCGGCGTCGGCCATCTTCTGCGTGCTGATGCCGGTCTGCCCCGACATAAGCCCGCCCGAGAGCGCGAGCTCCACCGGGTCACCGGGCGCGAGCCGCATGATGGCGAAGCCGATGAAGTTGATCGCGACGAAGGTCGGGATCATCAGCAACAGGCGCCGCAGCGCGTAGGCGAGCAGCGCGGGGCTCATCAGTGGTACTTCTGCTCGACCGTGGGCACCCACCATTCGGCCTCGACGCTGCCGCCGGCGGGATACCAGGTGACTCCGTGGAAGCGCTTGTCGTAGGCCGCGAGTGACTTGTTCGCGTACACGAAGGTGTACGGCTGCTCGTCGTACAGGATCTCCTGGAAACGGTCGTACAGCGCCTTGCGCTTGGCCGGGTCGAACTCCGTGCGGTAGTCGGTGAGGATCCGATCCACCTCGTCGTTCTTGTACGAGATCATGTTCGAGCCGCCCTCGACCGCCTGCGAGGAATGCCAGATCTGGTACAGGTCGGGCGGCTGACTCCCGCCCGAGGTCCAGCCGAGGATCACGGCGTCGAACTGGTGGTGTTTCACGCGCTCGAGCAGGATCGACCAGTCGACCGCGCGCAGGCTGGCGTCGATGCCCGCGCGCTTCAGCTCGTCGATCACCACCAGGCCCAGATTCTTGCGGTCCTCGTTGCCGGAGTTCGACAGGAGCTCGAAGCGCAACGGCATGCGGCCGCCGTGGCCGTCGTCGTGGTCGAGCACGCCGTCCTTGTCGGAGTCGCTCCAGCCGGCGTCGGCGAGCAGCTGCTTCGCCTTCGCGGGGTCGAACGGCCACGGCTTCAGGTTCTGGTTGTACTCCGGCCGGGCGGGATACACGGGTGACTCGACCGGGTCGGCCAGTCCGAGCTGAAGCTTCTGGCAGATGTTCTTCTTGTCGACCAGGTACGAGAGCGCTTGCCGCACGCGCTTGTCCTGGAAGATCGCGAGCTTCTCGTTCCAGCCGAAATACACGTAGCCGCCCGAGCGGTCGACGTGCTTCTCGACGTGCTCGAGGAACTTCGGCTCGTTCATCTGCTTCAGGAACTGCACGGGCCGCGGGCCGTACACGTCGACCGTGCCCGCCTTCAGCGCGACCAGCGCCGCGTCGGGGTCGTTGATGATGCGGAACACGATCCGGTCCACGTACGGGTCGCCGAGCTCGGAGTGGCCCGCGGCCCACGAGACGCGCCGGCGCAGCTCGACCTTCTCGCCGGTCACGTAGTCGCGCGCGGGGTTCTCGAGCACCATCGCGCCCGGCCCGAGCGGGCTGCGGTTGTAGTTCTCGTTGAATTGCTTGGCGAAGCGTTCGGCGCGGTCCTTCTTGTCGGCGGGCAGCTTGTCGTAGTCGTTCAGCTCCGCGACCGAGATCCCGTCCAGCAGGTTGTCGGGGTCGTAGTAGTGGCGCGGGATCGGCTGCACGCCGCCCAGCGCCCAGTCGTTCAGGAAGTACGGCTTCGAGAGCGTGAAGCGCACCACGTTGGGCTGGGGCGAGTCGACGTTGGCCACGGACTCGAAGTAGTTGCGCTGCGCCGGCGCGTTCACGCGCGGGTGGCGGATCGCCTTCATGGTGAAGACGACGTCCTCGGCGCCGAGCGGCTTGCCGTCGCTGAAGGTGACGTCGTCGCGCAGCGTGTAGACGTACTCCAAATGGTCGGCCGAGGTCTGCGGCAGGGCCTTCGCGATCGCGGGCCGCAGCTCGAGCGTCGCGGGGTCGACGTACATCAGCGACGGAAAGATCCAGCCGAGAATGGCCGACGCGCCGGCCTCGTTCGAGGTCAGTGGGTTCAGATTCTCGGGGTCTGCCAGGAAGTGGAAGACCAGCCAGTCACCGCGCACGGGAGTCTCGTGCGTCTGGGCCGCCGGCGCAGCGCCCTGTGCGGGCGCGGTCTCTCCACCCGCAGGCTTCTTCTCGCTCGGGCCCCCACAGGCCAGAGCGCAGGCAGTCAGCGCGAGCAGAAGGCCGCGCGTCCGAGCTCGTCGCATCTCATCCCCTCGAAAAATGAGCGGCCGGAATCATGCCGCGCCGCAAAAGGCCTCGCACGACTTCGGTGCCGCGCTATGATGGAAACAACTCTCCCCCCTCGCGAGGGTTACATGGAGCGCAACGGACCGCGGGCCGGATCGGAACGGCGCGGCGTGCCACTCGATCTGGTGATCCGCGGCGACAAGGGCGGGGCGGGTGAGACGATTCGCGTCTGGCTCGACGAGACGGGAATCCACTTCCACTCCGAAGGCTCGCGCGCCGAGGGTCATCTGCCCTGGGCCGTTGCGATCGCCATGTCGCTCCTGCCGCCGGATGTGCCGCGCGCTGGACTGATCGAGGCCGCGTAGCCGTTGATCTCTGCACTCTTCGTCCTGTTGGGCTTCACGCTTGGGCTCGGATGCGCTGCCTTCGCGTTCCGCCGCGCGCGCAGCGCCGCGGGCCAGCCGGTGGTCGCGGTCGCGGAGCCCGAGCGCAAGCCGCTCACGCCGGTGCGCGAGCCGGTCGCCGAGCCACCCGAGGAGCGCGCGGCTGCGCCGCATCTGATCGCGCTGGTGGGCGACGCCATCCGCGAGCCATTGCGCCTCCTGCGCCGCGCGAGTGACCCGCCGGCCGAGGCGATCGCGCGCCTCGAGCGCATCGCCTGGCAGACGCGCATGCTCGTGTCGCGCCCGCGCCCGATGCGCGCCGCACCGACGTCGCCGGTCTCACTGCTGCAGGAGGCGGCCGAGCAGATCCCGCTCCTGCGCGACGGCTCGGTCGGCGCGTCGTGGAGCCTCTTGAACCGCCAGCCCGTGTACGTCGACGCCGAACGGCTGCGCGGCGCGTTCCGCGCGCTGCTCGAGTCGGGCTCGGAGCTCGCGGGGCCCGGCGGCCGGGTCGGCATCAAGATCCTCCAGGGCAAGGTCCCCGGCTTCCCCGTGCAGATCGAGATCGAGATCGGGCGGCGCGGCGTCGAGCTCGACCCGCTGGTGCTGTTGGTGACTCGCCACCTGGTCGAGAGTCAGGGCGGCCGGCTCGAGCTCGACGGCAACGTGACTCGCGTGCTGCTGCGCAGCAACGCCGCGGACCCGGCCGTCGCGTCGGTGGCCTAGGCCGGACTGACTCGGTCAGACGCCGTCGAACAGATCGGCGAGTGACACGCCGAGCGCGGTCGCGAGCTTGCGCAGCGTGGCGACCGAGGCCGCGCTCTTCCCGAGCTCGATCTGCGAGATCAGGCTCACCGAGAGCGCGGTCTTGTTCGCGAGCTGGCGCAGGGTGAGCGAGCGGCCTTTGCGCAGCGAGCGGATGCGCGCGCCCAGCATCTGGTTCACGCGCTCCTCGGCGTCGACGATGAGACCCTTCTCACGAATCGCTCGCTCCATCACGGAGCGCAGCTCCTGCAGGTCGAAGGGCTTCTGCAGGTAGTCGAACGCGGCGGCCTTCATGGACTCGACGGCGGTCTGGACCGACGGGTAGCCGGTCATCACGATCACGCAGATGTCGGAGTCGATCCCGCGCAGCTGGCGCAGGAGATCGACGCCGTCGACGCCGGGCAGCCGCACGTCGAGCAGGACGAGCTGGTGCCGCCCCTGCCGGACCTCGAGCAGCGCGTCGGCCGGCTTCGAGACGGTCGTGACCTTGAAACCCTCGCGCGTGAGGAATTCCCGCAGGTACAGGCAAATGTCCTCGTCGTCGTCGACGACGAGAACGCGCAGCTTCATGCGCTGAGGCACGGCTCGGAAGTGTAACCGTCTCTCGCCCGCGAAGTCAGAGAAAAATCATGAGCGGCCCTCACCGGGCCTTCGCCGCAGGCGAGGCCTGGACCCAGCCGGGCGACAGCTCGGCCGCCCCGAGCGTGATGGCGCTGACGCTGTCGACGGTGAGTGTCGCGACGCTGCCCGAGTCGTCGGCGAGCTCGATGCGCTTGGGAAAGCGGATCTTCCCGAACGCCTGCCAGTCGTCGTACGACGCGCGCGTGACCTTGCCCTGCACCAGCCGGCGCAGCTCGAGCGCGGGCTTCTGGATCCACAGCTGGCCCGAGCCGGCGCGGCCGCCCAGCACCCAGCAGTCGCCGTCGCCGCAGCGCGCGAGATCGTTCTGCTGGGCGTCGACGCCTTCGGAGCCCAGCCAGCCGCGCAGCTCCGACTCGCGGCGCATGACGAGCGGGGCGAGGTCCGGGACCCAGGCGGGCGCGGGCAGAACCGTGCCCGCGGTGGCTTTGCCGCCGGCGAGCAGCCAGCGCCCGCCCTTCTCGTCCCACACGCGCGCGCCGAGGTCGGGGTGCAGCTCGATCACCAGGCTCGTGGGCGCCTTCGAGTCGCGCGCGCTGAGCCTGGCTTCGACGTGCAGCGGCGTGCGGCTCGCGCGGGTCTCGGCCAGCATGCCCACGACCCGGTCGCCGGGCAGCACGTAGGCGAGCCAGGCCAGCGCCAGGACGCGGAGCAGCGGACTCACTTGAGCCGGCGCAGCGCGCGGCGGCCCGCGAAGCGGGCGCCCGCCCCGAGCTCGGACTCGATGCGCAAGAGCTGGTTGTACTTGGCCACGCGGTCCGAGCGCGAGAGCGACCCGGTCTTGATCTGGCCGCAGGCCGTGCCCGCCGCGAGGTCCGCGGTCGTGGTGTCTTCGGTCTCGCCCGAGCGGTGCGACATGACGCAGGTGTAGCCCGCCGCTTCCGCCACGGCCATGGTCTCGAGTGTCTCGCTCAGGCTGCCGATCTGGTTCACCTTGACCAGCACCGAGTTGGCCACGCCGCGGCGCACGCCCTCGCGCAGGATCTTCTGGTTGGTCACGAACAGATCGTCGCCCACCAGCTGGATCTGGCTGCCCAGCGCATCGGTCAGCGCCTTCCAGCCGTCCCAGTCACCTTCGGCCAGGCCGTCCTCGATCGACACGATCGGATAGCGAGACACCCAGTCCTGGTACAGGCGCACCATCTCGTCGCGCGTGCGAGTCACTCCCTCGCCCTCGAGCACGTACTTGCCGCCGTCGAAGAACTCGCTGGCGGCCACGTCGAGGCCCAGGTGCACGTCCTGACCCGCGCGGTAGCCGGCGCGCTCGACCGCCTTGAGCAGCATCTCGACCGCGGCCTCGTTCGAGTCGAGGTCGGGCGCGAAGCCGCCTTCGTCGCCCACGCCGGTCGCGAAGCCCGCGCCGTGCAGCACCTCGCGCAGCGCGTGGAAGATCTCCGCGCCCATGCGCAGACACTCCGAGAAGCTCGGCGCGCCCGTCGGCAAGAGCATGAACTCCTGGAAGTCGACCTTGTTCTCGGCGTGCGCGCCGCCGTTCAGCACGTTCATCATCGGCAGCGGGAGCAGCGGCTCCCG
>DATKAO010000104.1 GCA_035498015.1 Myxococcota bacterium | reverse complement strand
CCTCCTCCGGCGCGCGGTGCTGGCGAAACACCCGGTCGAAGTGCACCTCTGCCTCGCGCGCCGCAGCCGCGCCGTGGTAGCGCTCGACCAGCCGCGCAGCGAGGGCGGCCTTCACGTCGCGCGGGTTCTCGCGCCCGGCGTCCATCGCGGCGACGCGTTCGGCGAGCCCCCACTCGCGCCGCGCCAGGAGCTTCACCCAGCGCGGCAAGAGCGCGTCGGGGATCGACATGGTCTTGCCGTAGATCTCGTTCGGCGGCTCGCGGATGCCGATCGCGTTGCCGAGTGACTTCGACATCTTCTCGCTGCCGTCGGTGCCCTCGAGCAGCGGCACCGTCATCACGATCTGCGGCTCCTGCCCGTACGCGCGCTGGATCTCGCGGCCCAGCAACAGGTTGAAGAGCTGGTCGGTGCCGCCCAGCTCGACGTCGGCGCGCAGCGCGACCGAATCGTAGGCCTGCACCAACGGGTACAGGAACTCGTGGATCGCGATCGGCGTCTCGCTTTGGAAGCGCCGCTTGAAATCGTCGCGCTCGAGCATGCGCGCCACCGTCTGCTGCGACGCCAGGCGGATGAAGTCCGAGGGCGGCATCGCGTCCATCCACTCGCTGTTGTAGCGCAGCTCGATCTTCGTGCCGTCGAGCACGGCGCTCACCTGCTCGACGTAGGTCTCGGCGTTCTTCTTCACCGAGTCACGAGTGAGTGGCGCGCGCGTCTTGTTGCGCCCGGTCGGGTCGCCGATCATGGCCGTGAAGTCGCCGATCAGGAAGATGATCGTGTGACCCAGCTCCTGCAGCTCGCGCAGCTTCTCGAGCGGCACCGTGTGACCCAGGTGCAGGTCGGGCGCCGACGGGTCGCAGCCGTACTTCACGCGCAGCGGCTTGCCGCGCGAGAGCCGCGCCTCGAGCTCGGGCTCGGCGACCAGGTCGACGACGCGCTCGCGGAAGGGCGCGAGCTCCGCCGAGATCTTCACGACGGCGCGCGCCCGGGAAGCAGATGGAACTGGTCGGTCACGACCGCGTCCATGCGCACGTCCCAGGGGTCCTCGGGCAGCTCGTCCACCACACGATCGGCGTAACAAATTCCGATCACCATCGCATTGGAGCCTTTGCGCGCGAGCAGGCGGTCGTAGTGTCCGCCGCCGCGGCCCAGCCGGCGCCCCGCCCGGTCGAACACCTGACCTGGAACCAGGAAGAGATCGACCTCGGCGGCCGGCACGCGCTCGGGCCGGGCGACGTCGGGCGCGAGCTCGAGCTCCGGCCCCACGACCACCGGGTACAGCACGCGCTTGGCCAGCTCGCGCAGGCGGCGCGCGACCGCCTCGAGCGGCACCTCGTCGCCGATCGCCTGATACAGGGCGATCGTCTCGGCGCGCTGGAGCGCCGGCATGCGCAGCACGCGCTCGACCGCGGCGCGCGCCGCTCCCGACCGATCGTGGCCGCGCCGGCCCCGGAACTGCGCGCGCAGTGCGGCCTTCCGCTCACTCACCCTGAGCGGAGTCGCACAGCTCGATCAACGCCTGCACGCGCTCGCGTGGCACCACGACCATGTCGCGGCGGCGCAAGAGCTCGCTCGCGATGTTGAGCGCCGCGAGCACCGACGCGTCTTGCGTGTCGGGCGTGGTCCGCCGGACCTCGCGCAGCACGGAGTCGACGTACGCGGCCACGGCCTCCAGGTGCTCCTGCTCGGCGTCCGTCCGCACGCGGTACTCGCGGTCGAGGATCTTGATCACCGCGCTCCGGCCACCGTTCGAGCCGTTGCCGTGCATCACTCCGCCGCCTCGGCGCCCTGGTCCTGCGCTGCCATGAGCGCGTCGACCCGCTGGATCAGCGCATCGATCCGGGCGACGAGCTCGTCGCGCGCCCGTTCGCTGGCCGCGAGCTTGGCGTCGAGCTCGACGATTCGCCGGTCGCGCACCGAGAGCGCCTCGCGCAGCTCGCTCACGGCGCGCTGCGTCGCGCGCTGCCGATCGACCAGGCGCTCCACCCGGTGGCTCAGCACCTCCAAGAGGTCGTCGTCGAGCACGGCCCGACGGCGCGCGCCCGCGCTCTTGGGCTCGAAGGTAGCCTCGAACAGGTCCGCGGATTCGTTGATCACGACCGCCATCCCCCGCGCATTCCCGCGCATTCTGCGCACCAGTACAGTCACTTGGGGGGTTAGCGGCATGGTTCACCGGCAGGAGCGCGCCGTCAAGCAGGTCGCTGCGAGAAAATCGAACCCTCGCACCGGCTTCCGGCGCTTCTCGCACCCGCTGCTTCCCGAAGTTGCACCCGGGCCCTTCTTGCTTGACACGCTTTTGCGGGTTCCGCTAGCCTAGCTCTCGTCAAAATCCCCGGAAAATCGCGCACTTCCGAGTGAGTCCTCCCTTCGCTGATGTGATCCAGGTCTCAATGTCTCAACGGGTGGGACACTCGGAAACGGAATCTCGGGAGTGGGATCCCACGTGTAGCGACTCGGCGGGCTTGATCTCCGGGGGCGCCCCCTCTTCCGGCGGATCCGAGCGCAAGCGACGGATCGGCCGCAGCGGCGGCGTCTCGCACGGCGCGCATGCGCTCGGAGTGTGTGCGAGGAAACGCGAATGAACGATCCGAACGTACCCGAGCGGCAGGGCCTCTACGATCCGCGCTTCGAGCACGACGCCTGCGGCGTCGGGTTCGTGTGCAACATCGACGGCCGCGCGTCTCACGAGATCATCCAGCGCGGCTTGCAGGTGCTGGTCAATCTGACGCACCGCGGCGCGACCGGCTCGGACGCCGAGACCGGCGACGGCGCGGGCATCCTCATGCAGGTGCCGCACGCGTTCCTCGAGCGCGAGTGCGCGAGCCTGGGCATCCGGCTGCCCGAGCCCGGTGAGTACGGCGTCGGCGCCGTGTTCCTGCCGCAGGACCCGAGTGACCGCGAGCGCTGTGAGTCGACCATCGAGCGCATCGTCGGTGAAGAGGGCCAGCATCTGCTCGGCTGGCGCGACGTGCCCGTCCATCCGGAGCACATCGGCGAGGCCGCGCGGCGCGCCATGCCGCGCATCCGGCAGTTCTTCGTGCTGCGCGGGAGCGGGCTCGACACCGAGAGCTTCGAGCGCAAGCTGTTCGTGGTGCGCAAGCGGGTCGAGAACTCACTGCGCGAGGCGGGCGTGCGCGGCTTCCACGTGCCGAGTCTCTCCAGCCGCACGCTGGTCTACAAGGGCCTCCTGCTCGCGCACCAGGTGAAGCGCTTCTATCCCGACCTCGCCGATCCCGCGATCGAGAGCGGGCTGGCGCTCGTGCACCAGCGCTACAGCACGAACACCTGGCCGACCTGGAACCTCGCGCACCCCTACCGCTATCTGTGTCACAACGGCGAGATCAACACCGTGCGCGGCAACCACAACTGGATGCGCGCGCGCGAGGCGATCATCCGCTCCGGTGTCTGGGGCGAGGACATCGACAAGCTGTTCCCGATCATCTCGGCGGGCGGCTCCGACTCGGCCATGCTCGACAACGCGCTCGAGTTTCTCGTGCTGTCGGGCCGCGACCTGCCGCACGCCATGATGATGCTCGTGCCCGAGGCGTGGGACCGCGACCCGCTGATGCGCGACGAGAAGAAGGCCTTCTACGAGTACCACCAGTGTCTGATGGAGCCCTGGGACGGCCCGGCGTCCATGTGTTTCTCCGACGGCATCCGCATCGGCGCGGTGCTCGACCGCAACGGCCTGCGCCCCTCGCGCTACTGGGTCACGAAAGACGGCTTCGTGGTCCTGTCCTCGGAGTGCGGCGTGCTGCCGATCAACCCCGAAGACGTGCGCTACAAGGGCCGGCTGCAGCCCGGGCGCATGCTGCTGATCGACACCGGCGAAGGCCGCATCATCCCCGACGAGGAGCTGAAGGCCTACTACGCGCGCCGCCGCCCCTACCGCGAGTGGCTGCGCGCCAACCTGGTGAAGCTCGGCGACCTCGCCGCGCGCAACGCCAGCCCCGAGCGCGACGGTGAGTCCGACCGGCTCACGCGCCAGAAGCTGTTCGGCTACACGCTCGAGGACCTGCGCATCCTGCTCTCGCCCATGGCCGCGACCGGCGGCGAGGCCGACGGCTCGATGGGCAACGACACGCCGATCGCCGCGCTGTCCGAGCGCCCGCAGATCCTGTTCAACTACTTCAAGCAGGTGTTCGCGCAGGTCACGAACCCCTCGATCGACTCGATCCGCGAAGACAGCGTGATGTCGCTGATCTCCACGCTGGGACCCGAGCGCAACATCCTCGAGGAGACCCCGGAGCACGCGCGCCTGCTCGAGCTTGAGCAGCCGATCCTGTCCGCGGCGGAGCTGGAGAAGATCCGGCAGATCGACCACCCGTGGCTGCGCGCCGCGACGATCGAGACCGTGTTCGACCTGCCCGAGGGCGAGTCACTCGACGACGCCGAGCGCGCGCTGCGCCAGGCGCTCGACCGCATCCGCGACGAGGCCGCCGCGGCGGTGCGCGGCGGGGCGTCGATCCTGGTGCTGTCCGACCGCGCGGCGGGCCGAACGCGCGCCGCGGTGCCGAGTCTGCTCGCGACCTCGGCCGTGCACCACCACCTGTGCCGCGAAGGCCTGCGCATGCGCTGCGGGCTCGTGGTCGAGACGGGCGAGGCGCGCGAGGTCGCGCACTTCGCGCTCCTGATCGGCTTCGGCGCGGCCGCGATCCACCCCTATCTCGCGTTCGAGTCGGTGGCGCAGCTGGTCCAGGACCGCACCTGGGTGCCCGCGGAGCTCACCGCCGACAAGGCCCAGTACAACTACGTGAAGGCGATCGGGAAGGGCCTGCTCAAGATCTTCGCCAAGATGGGAATCTCCACGCTCGCGAGCTATCGCGGCGCGCAGATCTTCGAGGCGGTCGGCATCTCGGAGCCGGTGGTGCGCGAGTTCTTCACCGACACCTCGACCCGGATCGGCGGAGTCACTCTGGGCGTGCTGGCGCGCGAGGCGCTGCTGCGGCACGAGAGCGCCTATCCGCACGAGATCCACCCGGAGCACGAGCTCGACATCGGCGGCGAGTACCAGTGGCGGCGCGGCGGCGAGAAGCACCTGCTCAACCCGCAGACCATCCACCGCCTGCAGAACGCGGTGCGCCGCAACGACGCGAGTCAGTACCGCGACTACGCCAAGTCGATCAACGACCAGAGCCGCGAGCACTACACGATCCGGGGCCTCCTGCGCTTCAAGGGCGGCGCCACGCCGCTGCCGATCGAAGAGGTCGAGCCGGCCAGCGAGATCATGAAGCGCTTCTGCACCGGCGCCATGAGCTTTGGCTCGATCAGCGCCGAGGCCCACGAGACGCTCGCCATCGCCATGAACCGCATCGGCGGCAAGTCGAACAGCGGCGAGGGCGGCGAGGACCCGAAGCGCTTCACGCCCGACCCCAACGGTGACTGGCGGCGCAGCGCCATCAAGCAGGTCGCCTCGGGCCGGTTCGGTGTCTCGAGCTGGTATCTCGTGAACGCCGACGAGCTGCAGATCAAGATCGCCCAGGGCGCGAAGCCCGGCGAAGGCGGCCAGCTCCCGGGTCACAAGGTGAACCGCTGGATCGCGCGCGTGCGCAACGCCACGCCGGGCGTCGGCCTGATCTCGCCGCCGCCGCACCACGACATCTACTCGATCGAGGACCTGGCACAGCTCATCCACGACCTGAAGAACGCCAATCCCAAGGCCGACATCTCGGTGAAGCTCGTGTCGGTCTCGGGCGTGGGCACGATCGCGGCGGGTGTCTCGAAGGGCCACGCCGAGTCGGTACAGATCGCCGGCTTCGAGGGCGGCACCGGCGCCTCGCCACTCACTTCGATCAAGCACGCCGGCGTGCCCTGGGAGATCGGCCTGGCGGAGACCCAGCAGGCGCTGGTCATGAACGACCTGCGCGGGCGCATCCGCGTGCACACCGACGGCCAGCTGCGCACGGGCCGCGACGTGGTGATCGGCGCCATGCTCGGGGCCGACGAATTCGGCTTCGGCACGATCGCCTTGGTGGCACTGGGCTGCATCATGATGCGCGTGTGTCACTTGAACACCTGCCCGGTCGGGGTCGCGACCCAGAACGAGCAGCTGCGCAAGAAGTTCACCGGTGACCCGGAGCACGTGGTGCGCTTCCTGCGCTTCGTCGCGGAAGAGGTGCGCGAGATCCTGGCGTCGCTGGGCGTGCGCAAGCTCGACGAGGTGATCGGGCGCCCCGACCTGCTCGAGGCGGATCCCGAGATCCGGCACTGGAAGCTGCCGAACGGACTCGACTGGAGCGCGATCCTGCGCCGGCCCGTGCCACCCTACGAGGGCGTGGCGATCCGCCGCGTGTGCGGCCAGCAGCACGGGCTCGAGAAGGCGCTCGACATCGAGCTGTTGCGGCTGTGCCGGCCGGCGATCGAAGACATGCAGCCGGTCGAGCTGTCACTGCCGATCCGCAACGTGAACCGCACCGTGGGCACGATGCTCGGCTCGGCCGTGTCACTCAAGCACGGGCTCGAGGGCCTGCCGGACAACACGATCCGCGTGCGCTTCACCGGCAGCGCCGGCCAGAGCTTCGGCGCGTTCCTGCCCAAGGGAATCACGCTCACGCTGGCGGGCGACGCCAACGACTACTGCGCGAAGGGTCTCTCCGGCGGCCGCGTCGTGGTGTTCCCGCACCCGGAGTCGACCTTCGACCCGGCGCAGAACATCGTGATCGGCAACGTCGCGCTCTACGGCGCGACCGGCGGCGAGGCGTTCTTCTGCGGCGTCGCGGGCGAGCGCTTCGGCGTGCGCAACTCGGGCGCGCGCGCGGTGGTCGAGGGCGTGGGCGACCACGGCTGTGAGTACATGACGGGCGGGCGCGTGGTGGTGCTGGGCGGCGTGGGCCGCAACTTCGCCGCGGGCATGAGCGGCGGCATCGCCTACGTGCTCGACCCGCAGCACTCCTTCGCCGAGCTGTGCAATCCCGGCACCGTGGACCTCGAGCGCGTCGAGACCGAGGCCGACGAGCGCGAGCTGCGCGACCTCGTCGAGGCGCACTTCCGGCACACGCGCAGCGAGCGCGCCGAGCAGGTGCTCGAGAAGTGGGCCACCACCCTGCCCCACTTCGTGAAGGTGTTCCCGCGCGAGTACAAGCGCGCGCTCATGGGCATCGAGTTCGGAAAAGAGAGCTACTGATGGGCAAGGTCACGGGCTTTCTCGAGCTGGGGCGCAAGACGCCCGGAAAGCGCGCCGCCAACGAGCGCGTCGGCGACTATCTCGAGATCTACGCCGACCCGCCGGAGGAGTCGATCCGCGCCCAGGCCTCGCGCTGCATGGACTGCGGCGTGCCGTTCTGCAACAGCGGCTGCCCGCTGGGCAACATCATCCCGGACTGGAACGACCTCGTGTACCGCGGCAAGTGGCGCGAGGCGCTCGACCGGCTGCACCGCACGAACAACTTCCCGGAGTTCACCGGCCGGATCTGTCCTGCGCCCTGTGAGTCGGCCTGCGTGCTCGGCATCAACGACGACCCGGTCACGATCGAGTTCATCGAGAAGACCATCGCCGAGCGCGGCTTCGCCGAGGGCTGGGTCACTCCCGAGCCGCCGGCCACGCGCACCGGGCGCAAGGTCGCGGTCGTGGGCTCCGGCCCCGCGGGCCTGGCGGCGGCGCAGCAGCTGAACCGCGCGGGTCACTGGGTCACCCTGTTCGAGAAGAAGGACCGCGTGGGCGGCCTGCTGCGCTACGGCATTCCCGATTTCAAGCTCGAGAAGTGGACGGTCGACCGGCGCGCCGAGCTGATGATCGCCGAGGGCGTGCAGGTGCGGACCGGCGTGCACGTCGGCAAGGACGTCTCCGGCCCCGAGCTGCTGCGCGAGTTCGACGCGGTGCTGCTCACGGGCGGCGCCGAGTCACCGCGCGATCTCAAGGTGCCCGGGCGCGACCTCGAGGGCGT